>CALUZR010000004.1 GCA_944325335.1 uncultured Parabacteroides sp.
GATAGAAAATAAACTAAACAACTTCCCGCTCGTCATCGAATCGGTCGTCGTGTCGGACGCGAAGAAGTTGACAGCACTGATTTTTCCGGATTGGGAACATATTCACGCCGAGCACCTTACTCGGTCGCAAGTGGAGGAGGTCATGGGGCAGTATCTGAAGGCAGTCAACCGCATGGTGCCCCGTTATTGCAAGATTTCTGCGTTCCAGCTTCGCGAAGAGCCCTTCGAAAAAACCCCGAAGCGAAGCATCAAGCGCTACCTCTATCAGCCGAAACTCGCGTAGCTTACACACGCTCCGCAGGCGCGGAGTCGCATATCTATCAACCTATGCAGGGACCCACTTTCGTGGTGTCCCTGTTTTTTTTAGGTTCAATTTCCAAATCGGAGTTCCCGTCCGCGGAGCTGATCGTTCACCTGCCCGTCTCGGTAGGCGATTTCACCGTTCACGAACGTCGTGTCGACTGCATGGTGGAAGGTACATCCCTCGAAGGGAGACCATCCGCACTTCGAGAGGATATTCTCGGGCGCGACGGTCCAAGTCCGCTGCGGATCGATGAGCACGAGGTCCGCGAAATAGCCGGGACGGATGTAGCCACGGCGGTCGATGCGGAACAGCGTCGCCGGCGCGTGGGCCATCTTCTCCACCACTTTCTCGTAGGTAAAAATGCCGCTCCGTGCCATCTCCAGCATCAGCGGGAGGGAGTGTTGGATGAGCGGTCCTCCAGAAGCAGCCTTCAGACAGCTCCCCTCTTTCTCCGAGAGCAGGTGGGGCGCATGATCCGTGGCCACGATATCGATCCGGTTGTCGTTCACCGCCTTGCGCAGGGCTTCCCGATCGGCTAACTGCTTGATGGCGGGATTCCACTTGATGCGGTTTCCCAGCCGGGCGTAGTCTCCGTCGTGAAACCAGAGGTGGTGCACGCATACTTCCCCAGTAATCTTCTTTTCCTGCAGTGGTAACGTGTTGTCCAACAGGTTCGTCTCGCGCGCGGTCGAGAGATGTAAGAGATGCAACCTCGCCCCGAGCCGGGTAGCCAGTTCGACGGCCTCCGATGAGGAAGCGTAGCAAGCTTCTTCGCTCCGGATGCGGCTATGGAATGAGATATCCAGGTCCTCGCCATATTCTTTCGTAAACCGCTCGATGTTCCGCCGGATAATCTCCTCCTTCTCGGCATGTACCGCAATCAGGAGGCCGCATTCGCCGAAGATGTGCTCCAGCGACTCTTTGCGGTCGACGAGCATATTCCCCGTCGACGAGCCGAGGAAGAGCTTCAGCCCCGGCACCCGTGTCGGATCCAGGTGTTTGATTTCCTCCAGATTATCGTTCGTGCCACCAAAAAAGAAGCTATAATTGGCCCGCGACGTCTCAGCGGCGCGTTGGAACTTCCATTCGAGCGCTTCGAGCGTAGTAGTTTGCGGCTTGGTGTTCGGCATGTCCATGAACGAGGTCACGCCTCCTGCCACCGCGGCCCTACTCTCGCTCGCGATGTCGGCCTTGTGCGTCAGTCCGGGTTCGCGGAAATGGACCTGGTCGTCTATGCAACCAGGTATCAGCCACTTCCCGCGCGCATCATACACTTCGTAGGATGATGTGTCCACGCCCTCAGGCACCGTGCCCTCATACACGGCTTCGATCCGGTCGCCCGCGATGAGGACAGAGCCCTCGAACGTGTGCCCTTCGTTGATAATACGGGCATCTTTGATCCATTTTTTGTCCATAGCGCGCCCATTTAAATCAACGAAATTTCATCCGGGAACTCAATCCGGGTCGGTTCCTCCTTGCCGTCGGGATAAGTCTCGATGTAGAAATGATATTTACCCTCGGCCGCGTCGTACATCATGGTAAATTCGATGCAGGTATCGGTATTTACCGTCACAGCGCCCTCTTCGAAAGGCATGACGAATCCATTCTCGGGAAGCAAGAAGATGTTCGCCTTCTTTCCTTCGGGAGAATCAACCAGTTTTAAGCCCGTTCCTTCCAAGACGGCTGTAACATTCCGCTCAAATACCAAAGAAGTATCCTCATTACCCTTGCTCTTTTGGTAAAAAGCAGTAATTTTGCGTTCGACAGGTTTAGTTTCCGAACCCGTACCGCCCTCCTCGCCCGGTTTCGTATTGTTCGACGGGCTGGCGTTAATGGTTTTACGGAAACGGATCAGTAACGCGTTCGCACGGTTGATGATGGCCTTCAGATCGGTCTCTGTCTGTGCGTCTTGCGTCGTCAGCTTGTTCACTTGGTAGAACATGTTGATTGTTTTAGCCAGCGTGTTGAAGGCTTCGTCCGTTGTGTTGCGGATCACCTTCATATCCATTGCGTTGCTGCGGTCGTGCTCCTCCATCGTTCGTTCCGTGTAGATTTTATGGAACTCTTCGTTGGCCTTTTGGATCTTCGCGGGGGCTTCTTGCATGCCAATCGCCGCAAGTGCGGAAGCGTAAGGCTCTTCGCCTAAGCTGGTTACTAAATCCGTTAAAATAGCAGTTGCGGCAGCGTATCCGCGTGACGGTACCTTACCCGCATCCTGAAAGAGAAGATAAAGCGCTCTGCCGGCCTTCTTCCGCTCGGCGTCTATGTCATAGTCGGCAAACATGCCGGCCCAGCGCTTGTAGAAAATGAAAACTTTGTCACGCCATGCATCGCTCGCAGCAATATCCTCCGTCTGTAAGTAGCGGATGGCGGGCTTGAAGTTGCCGATTTCATTGTTGGCCGCAGCATTATACAATTTCCATTGTGGCAGGAAATTATACTGCTCAGCTTGTTCGTCCGTGGTGATCGACAGGAGGTCTGTCGTCAGCTGGACATGCTCGGCATTCCGGGCTTTGCCCCTGGCAAAGTCATACTGAATCTCGTCCATAATTTTCCATATTTTCGGTGTTAAACAATAGGTTATTAAACTCTACTCCCATTCCATGGATCCTGTTCTCCTTTTCGCGCTTCGAAATGCCTTGCCAGCGTATGGAAATTTTCCTTCGCTCAAGCGGAAAGCGTACTTTTTAGCAAAAACTCCTCTTCGCAATATGCGATGGCGCTACTTTCCTGCTAAGTATTTTCCTCCGTATATGCGAAGCGATGCTTTTCTGCAAAGCCTTTCTTTTGCCGAATGCGAAGATTTACTTCTCTGAAAAGTGTTAGTTTCGCCAGATGCGAAGGTTTGCTTCTCTGAAAAGTTTTTCTTTCGCATCATGCGAAACGATGCTTTTCGGCAAAGCCTTTCTTTCGCAAGCTATGAAAATAATGCTTCTCGAGAAAGCGCCCCCTCGCGGTTTGCGAGGGAGATACTCCATCTTAAAAGCATCTTTTATAGCATATGAAAAAGAAAAAAGAACATGAAAAAAAGAGCTTTCACCGGCAAAGTTACTTATAATATTTTATTCTGCAAATTTTTTGACCACTTTTTTTGCATGAAAAAGAAAAAAATTATACATTTGCGCCTGACATCTAAACGTAATGCACATGAAAAAGCAATTAATTACATGCGCGCTGGCAGCACTTATGGGCTCGGGAAGCCCGCTGGTGGCGCAAGAGGCTGTCGCACCGGCAAAAGATGCGGCGTACGAAAAGCGGATGGAATGGTTCGCGGAAGCCAAACTGGGAATTTTCATCCATTGGGGCATTTATGCCGTAAATGGCGTGTCCGAGAGCTGGTCTTTCTTTAATAATTATCTCCCGTACGAAGAATATATGAAGCAGCTGGACGGATTTACAGCGGCGAAGTATAATCCGAAGGAATGGGTAGACTTGATTAAAGAGAGTGGTGCGCGCTATACGGTCATTACCACCAAACACCACGATGGCGTGGCACTCTGGGACACGAAGGCGGGCGATTTAAGCACTGTGAAATCGACGCCCGCGAAGCAAGACCTGATTGCGCCGTTTGTGGAAGAGGTGCGCAAGCATGACCTGAAACTGGGGTTCTACTACTCGCTCCTCGACTGGTCTCACCCCGATTATCCGAACAAGACCCGAACGGAAGTGCGCTATAAAGACGACCCGGCGCGGTGGGCCAAGTTCCAGAAATTCAACTTCGCCCAACTGACGGAATTGAACAAGACCTGGAAGCCCGACCTCTACTGGTTCGACGGGGACTGGGAACAGAGTGCGGAGACCTGGAACTCGAAGGGAATCATCGACCTCCTGCGGTCGGATAACCCTGATGTGATCGTCAATTCCCGCATCCAGGGCTATGGAGATTATGCCACGCCGGAACAAGGCGTCCCCGTGGTGCGCCCGAAGGATAAATATTGGGAACTTTGCATGACCATGAACGATTCCTGGGGCTACCAGCATGCCGACACGAACTATAAGACACCGCAGATCCTGCTCCGTACGTTTGTGGACTGTCTCAGCATGGGCGGGAACCTCTTGCTCGATATTGGTCCGCGCGAGGATGGCACCATCCCCGATGAGCAAGTCGCTATCCTCAAGGAGTTCGGGAGATGGATAAAAAAGCACAAAGAAGCGGTCTACGAGACGCGCGCAGGCATACCCGCGGAACATTTTCAGGGTTATTCCACCCTCAACAAGGGCGGAGACGTACTATACTTGTATCTTCCCTATCGGCCCAATGGCCCGATAGAGGTAAAGGGACTGATGAACAAAGTGAACCGGGTGTGGGTAGTAGGAAACGGGACGATGCTCCCCTTCAAAATCCACAACAAGAACTATTGGAGTGAAGTCCCAGGAAATTTATATATTGATGTGCCGGAAAGAGTACAAGACGCGAACATCACTGTGTTGGCTATCCTGCTCGATGGTCCGATAAAACTTTACAGAGGTGTCGGTCAGGTAATCACCAGCAATTGATATTTTTTGTTAGTTTATTAATTTGAAATACTTTAAGGGTGCCGGAGTCGCGAGGACTGTGGTACCCTGTCTTTTTGCCTTCGCACCAGACACAAAAAAAGCAGGAGAACGAATTCTCCTGCTCGAAAAAACCGGCGGACCGGTGGTTTTATTCTACGACAACCGTCTGGTCGGCGTTCGTCGACAAGCTGGCCGTGCGGACCTTGAGGCGGCCCTTGCGATCGTTTGCATCATAATACCAGCCCTGCTTTCCGGCTTGGAAATCAGCCGCCGAGATAGCCGGGAGCTGCTCGCCGTTGACGCTAACTGACGCCGGAGCCTTCAGATACCGCATGTCCAGGAGGTAGGTGCGCTCCTGATAACGTCCCTGGTAGTCTCCCACGGCTTTCGCGATGCGTACCGTCACCTTTCCCTTTTGCGCGTCGGGCGCAGACATGGTGATGAGCGTACGGGCGAAGGCTCCCTTCTCGAAGTCGCGCGTCAGGAGGTCATCCTCGTAGAGATTGAAGGACGAGTCCCCATACGGGTAGAGGTCGAGCGTCAGCTCCTGCGCAGGCTTCTCTCCCACGAAATTCATCTCCGGATACATCGGGATGATAGCGCCCTGGCGGACGAATACCGGGACGATGTCGAGCGCAGCCTTGTATTTATCCAACCACTGGTCGCCCGCGAAAGTCTCGCCCGTCCAATAATCGTACCACTCGCCACGCGGGAAGTAAATGTCCTTCCGTTCGCCCCGACGGTCGAAGACGGGAGCGACCAAGAGCCACTCACCGCTCATGAACTGGTATTGCGTCGTGCTATCGCGTGTCACCACGTCGTCTGGGAACTCCAGCACCATCGCGCGCGCCATGGGGACGCCCGTCGTGTGCGCTTCGTAGCAGTAAGTATACGCGTAGGGGTTGAGGCGCATTTTCAGCTTGAGATACTTGCGGTTGATGTCCGTGTAGGGGTGTCCGTAGACCCACGGCTGGCGGTCGGCGTCGGCCCAACCGCTCATCGTCATCATGATGGGCGTGAAGACCTTCCATTGCAGGTCGCGCGTGTAAGTCTTGGGCGAGCCGCCGAAGATTCCATCGATATCGCTCGTCGCGGCGTTGAAAGCGGACAAACCGGCGCCGGTGACGGTCGGGATATGATACCGGATGTAGTCCCAGTTGCTTACCTGGTCGCCGCTCCAAACGGTGGAGTACCGCTGCGTGCCGGCCCATCCGCAGACAGACCAAATGAAGCCGCGTTCGTTCGTATTATTGATAATTCCTTCGTAAGCGGACTTGCAACCGTTGAGCGCGAACTCGTAGCCTTCGCCCACCCATGCGACGTCGAGCTTGCAGAGGCGCGTACCACATGTACCTACCTCGTAAGCGATCTTATCTACACCGTTTTCTGTCCACAGTCCGGTGTGGAATCCCCGTTTCGCAAGCTCCGTAACGACTGAATCGAGCTTCACATATCCACACCCGTAGCCATCGTTCGGCAGTATCCAGCCGCGCGGCATGTCATATTCCACGTATTTGTCTGCTACCTGCGTGATTACATCCGGCGTAGATTGCGGCCAGCCCGTGCGCTGCTCCGGTTTGTTGTAGCAGTCCGCATCACCCATGGTGAGCATCCACATGGCGGGCATGAAAGGTTTTCCTGTAATATCGGTGTAGTCATTCAAGATATTTTTGAGCGTCGGACCGACGAAATAGAAGGCGTCGAAGCGGTTCTCGTCGTGCGTAAGGGTGCTGGTGAAGCCCATCATGGTAAATCCATCGTCGTAAACCTTGTCGGACATGCTCGTTCCATTAAACGCATAGTGCCCTGGGGCGAACGTGTTGCGGAATACACCATACCCCTTGGTCGACATGAAGAACGGCACGGGATTGGATGCCTGATCTTCGTCCCAACCCGTCACGGCGATGTCTATCTCCTTTTCGCGGTGCGAGAAATTACCCTGCTGCATGCCACCGCCGTAGAAATCCTCGTCGCCACTGCGGCGGAGCGTCTGACTGGTCTTCAAACCGAAGGTGAGAGGTTCAGCCTCCTCGAAAAGGGCCTTCGTGTTGGTCTTGTCGTAGAGCGCGAAGCGGAGCGGGTTCTTGTAGACGCGGACGACACATTCACGTGTGGCAAATTTGTAGTAATCGCCGGCATTTCCCATGGAAACTTTCGGATTATGGATGCCATAATCCACCACGATTTCATCACCGGCCGGGTTGGTGTACTCTCCATCCGGCGCGAGCCAAACACGGAAGATGTCGTCGCGATAGAATATCAGTTTCACCTTCGAATAACCCGAGACGAACTCGTATTCGTGGTTGCTCAGCTTGTTCACTTTGGAAATATTGCCCAAGCTCATCTTGGCGGCATAGAGACTGGCCTGCAAAGTGTTGTTGTCCGGACGCTCGTCGGCCGCATAATCCACCTTAAAGGAGATTTTGTAGGAGCCCATACCCGTAAGGTCGGTCTCAGGGAAGGAAACTTCGTAGGATTCTTGCTTGCCGATGGGCGAAGCAGAGGCTTTCACGGTCGAGGTAAGGACGGCCCCGTTGTTGAGCGTAGCTGTCACGGTAAAATCTTGGTCGACGGGTTGGGAACCTACATTCTTCAGCTTCAGCTTGAGGACATCTTGTTTGGTAAATGTATTTCCCGTCTCCTGATGAGAGGTAATTCCTTCGATCGCCAGGTCGTGCGCGTAAGGTTCCGTGAGCTCGATATCGTCCACCATCCAATACCACGAGAAGATATCGCGCCAGAAGAAGCGAAGGTAGACTGTTTTCTGATTTCCGGCCACACTGCTTATGTTGATCTCCTCTTTGACCGGCGCGTGAAGAAGAGTGGCTGCCGGGATGCGGTCCCGCACGTTATACTCGGTCCAATTTGTCCCGTCGTTGCTCACGCCCACCCAGAGCCCGGCGCGTGGTCCGGTGAACCAGTCGTTCCAGCGGAAAAGATGCTCGAACTTGAGGATCACATCGCTATGCGCGGAGCAATCGATGGCCGCTGTTTGGAAATATCCATTCGGATACTCCTGCCGTTGGTTCCATTTGGTGATCTCCTCTCCCGTCACGACACCGGGACGGTACTGCATGTGAAATCCACGGCTCGTCGAGGCAATCGGCGGCGCCTGTTGCTCGAACTGGAACGAACCTGGATAGGGCTGATCCGTCACCATCCATTCGCACTTGGCCGACTCGGTAGAATCCACTACCGCCCACCCTGCCGGCAATTTTCCTGAGGTAAAATCCTCTTTCCAAAAACTTTGCTGCGCATGCGCCATTCCGACGGCGCACACTAAGGCAGCTGCTACTCCTATTTTCATATAATGTAAAATTAATTGAGCCGTAAAGGTACGGATTTTAAACCGAACCTCCTATGGAAAGGAAATAGAAACTTATTCTTTTACTTCAAAAAGGACAGAACGGCGGTTACCTCGCTCGTCGACAAGCGTGAGGATGTGATGGCCTGGCTCGATGAAGCTTGCCCACTGGTGCTCGCGCCGTGTCTCACCCAGGTACACTTCATCCAAGTGCCAATAGAGCGTAGCGTCTGGACGGACATGCGCTGCCCGCATTACGACCTTCTCTGGCTCACCGGACAGTCCACGTGGGATGTAGAGCACAGCCTGATGCTCAGGGTAAAGGATCGCAATCTGCGCGGCGGGCTCGTCCTCGCACCCGGGCTTCAAAGGGGGCAATGGCTGATAATCCAGATGGTAACGCTGGTAATAGTAGGCTTGGACCGGTGGCAGTACGAACCAGGGACAGCGTACCATCTCGCTCACCGACGCACAGGAACTATTCACCCGATATCGTCTGTCGGCCGAGAGATGGATCCAACGGTGATAGGGGCATACCTCCGTCCGCATCCCGGCGCGGGGCACATAGAGCGTATCGACCGGCGTGCAGGCTGATGTCGCCTTGTGTCCACTCGTCCGGCAAATGGGCAGGCGCACCAGGTCGTCGAGCGGCTCGTCGAACCAAGGCGAATCCGGGAGTAAGGAGAAGATATCGAATAAGATAGGAGCCGCATTCCCGACACCCGTCAGTCCTGGTCGTCCCGCTCCGTTCGCATTCCCGACCCAGACGCCCACGGCGAATCGCGGAGTGACGCCTATCGCCCACGCATCCCGTCCGCCATAGCTCGTACCGGTCTTCCAGGCGACTCGCTTCATAGACGAGAACTGTTGCCAATCGGCCTCCTCCTCCGGCCGGTTCACGTCTGCCATCGCTTCAAACATGAACCAAAGAGCGGCATACGACGGGTCGCTGGTGAGCGTAAGCTCTCCTTCGTCCGGTTTATCGCCCGGTGTGAGGCGGAGCGGATGGACATCTTGTTCGTCGTAACGTCCATTATAGCGATGGTAATGAGCCATTTTCCTTGCCGCCGACGCATACATGCCCGTCAAGTCCCACAACGTGCCCTCCGCTCCGCCCAAAATAAGGGAAGCCCCGTAGTGCGACTCGGAGAAGCGGAGGGTCGTCATGCCCAGCCGTTTGAGGAGCGACATGAATCGCCCTGTCTTATAATCGGATAGCATCCGGACCAAAGGGACATTCAGCGAGCGGGCCACTGCCTCCTCGGCCGGCACGGCGCCGCTGAAGGTCTTGGAGTAGTTCTGGGGCGTAAAGCCATTTATGTTCAAGGGAATATCGGGTACCAACGTCTTGGGAAGCAACTGCCCGTCGCTCAGCATGCCTGCATAGAGGAAGGGCTTCAGGATGCTACCCGTACTGCGCGGCGAGGCGATGATGTCTACCTGCCCGCCCTGCCCGTCGGGGAGTCCGTCCGTCGCATTCCCCACGTAGGCCCACACCTCGCCCGTCTCGACATCCGCCACCAGCGCGGCTGCGTTGTAGATATAATTCGAGCGATACTCGGCGGCGTAGCTATTGACGATGGATTGCACCTGGAGTTGCAGCGAACTATGGATCGTCGTGCGAAACACGTGCTCCTCGGGCTGTTCCTTGGCCATACGGTCTAAAAGATGGGGGGCATGATGGGGCAAAGGGACCGGCTTCTCGGGCAAAGGTTCGAGGCAAGAAAGCTCATAGGTCATGCGGTCGAGGTAGCCCTCCTCGTATAATATATGTAAGAGGCGGTCGCGCTTCTTCCGCAAGGCGTCGCGGTTTCGCCCCGGATGGATCAAGGCAGGGGCATTCGGGAGGACGGCCAACGTCGCCTGCTCCGCCCAGGAAAGCTCCTCCGCGCTCCGCCCGAAGTAACGCCACGCCGCCGCCTCGATGCCGACCACATTCCCCCCGAACGGCGCATGCGAGGCATAGAGCTCCAAAATCTCCTGCTTGCTATAGCGCAACTCGATGCCGAGCGCCCAGCCGATTTCCGCCACCTTCTGCCAGAGGGTGCGCTCGCGGTTGCCCCGTGCCATGCGGGCCAGCTGCATGGTGAGCGTACTGCCTCCGCTCACGATTCGTTGTTGCTTGATATTCAACACCGCAGCCCGCGCCAATGCCAGCACGTCGACCCCCGGATGATACGGGAAACGCCTGTCTTCGTAGAGCTGCAGGCAGGTGGCAAATTTCGAGGGAACGTGACGCCCCGAAGGGAAACGCCACTGTCCGTCCGCCGCGATGCGTGCCCCCAGCAGGGTCTGGTCTTGTGCATACAAAAGGGTGGAATAGGGAGAGGCGAAGAGCGGCGAAGGAACGCTCAACCGCAACGCGCCGCACCCCAAAACCAGGAGGGACGCGACTGCGCTCCCCCACGCCAACTTACTCATGGACAGCACGGCTCTGTACAATCTTCGAACCTGGCGGCACGCTATGCGTCAACCAGATATTGCCACCGATGACCGACCCGCGGCCAATCGTAATCCGTCCCAACACCGACGCATTCGAGTAGATAGTGACCTCGTCCTCGATAATCGGATGCCGCGGGACGTCCATCGGCAGCCCTTCGTCGTCGAGCGTAAAGCTCTTCGCGCCCAGCGTCACCCCTTGGTAAAGGCGGACATGGTTCCCAATCACCGCCGTCTGCCCCACCACGACGCCCGTCCCGTGGTCGATGCTGAAATAGGCCCCGATCTCGGCCCCGGGGTGGATATCGATACCGGTCAGCGAATGCGCCATCTCGGTCATCATCCGCGGGAGGACCGGGATGCCCAGCCGGAACAGCTCGTGCGCCACCCGCTGATGCAACAGGGCGGAGATGGCCGGGTAGCAAAAGATAATCTCACTCACGCTCTTGGCCGCCGGGTCGCCGTCGAGGATGGCCTTTACGTCGGTCGAGAGGAGGTACTTGATGTGCGGGATGCGGTCGATGAAAGCCACCGTCAAATCGGAAGCCCGCCCGCGGGAAGCCCCCTCGCCCTCCGCCGCCTCGAAGCCCAGGCTATGGTAAATCTGCTCTTGCAGCAGGTCGTAAATCCTTTCTAAATAAACCCCTATATAATAAGGAAGAGAGGCGAGGCTGTGTTCCTTCACCTCGTCGAAGAAGCCGGGGAACATGACCGCCCGGAGGAGATGCATCACCTCCCGCACGCGCTCGACCGAGGGCGTCGGCCGCCGGTGCAGCGGGATATACCGGTACCGCGCGTCGTCGGCCGCCGAGAGCTGCGCCACATTCGCCTGAATGCGTTTCAAGATTGCTGACTTATCCATCATGCGTATGTTATAAAGTCTTTTTTATCTATTCTAAATGTGAATGAACCTAAGTCCGACACCCAGGTAGGCTGGGTCCGACACCCAGGTAGCCTAAGTCCGACACCCAGGTAGGCTAAGTCCGACACCCAGCCAAGTTAAGTCCGACACTCAACGAAGTTAAGTCCGACACCTAACCCCGTTAAGTCCGACACTTAACCCCCGTTAAGTCCGACACCTAACCCCCCTTAAGTCCGACACCTAACGGGGTTAAGTCCGACACTTAACTTGGGGGCCTCCGACGCGGGTCAATTATCCCACGCCGGGTCGTAGCGGACGAAGCGCTTATTGCCGTTCGTCTGCCCCATATAGAGGTAGCCATTATAGGCAAACATAAAGATGCTGGTCAGGTTATTGCTTTGCAACGACGAGCGGATGGAGGTGCGTTGCTTTGTCCAGTCGTCCGTCGCCGGGTCGAAGACGTAGAGGTCGAGGTTCGTATCCAGGACATAGAGCTTGTTGCCGCACGCCGCGCCGGCCACCACGCCATTCGCCTCGGTGGGGCAATCCGCTTCGCTGCTCCACGACGTCATATCGGCCGACGACCAGAGCTCCTTGCTATACAAGATGCCCGAGAGGCCGACACCCGTGCGACCCAGACCGGCATAGAAACGGTCGCCGATGCGCACCACGACGCTCTTCACCTGCTCGTCGGGGAAGCGGGCGGGGAGCACCGACCAGGAGCCGTTGCCACTTGGGGTAAACTGCAGTATCTTATTGTTGATAGTATCATTCGCGCCAAAACCGCCCAGGATGTAGGCTTCGTTGTTCCACGAAATACCGGCAGCGTCGGACAGCGCGTAACCGCCATTCTGCAGGGGCTGCCATTCGTTTGTCATGAGGGAATAGCCATAGAAGCCGTTCGTCACGTGGTTGTCGTTATCCTTGCCGCCCAACGATATGACGGTAAAGTCGTTCAAGGCAAAGAACGTGGCGTTCTTGACGGCTTCCGGGAGCGGATTCCGTGGCACCCATTCATCGGCACTTATATTATAAACGTACAACATATCCGAACGTTTGTTGCCCAAGTCGCCGCCCAACAGGTAACCGACGCCATTCAGGACGCAATAGGAAGCCTCCGTAACGGCCTCGCCCGGATAGCCCGTGAGCGAAGTGAGGATAGCGGGCGTCTCGACCGTCTGCACCGCGCCATACGAAGGGGTATTCGACGCATTGTAAGCGAAGGCGCGGACGTAGTAAGTCGTATTGCCGCGCAGGCCCGTAATGTCTCCTACGAAAATGCTATCTCCTTGATAGGCAGCGATGGAATCACAGCCCGTAGCACCCAACGTCGGTTGCTGATTCGAAGAAGACCAGACGAAGCCAGCCCCCACGATATCGGTCTCGCCCTTATCCAAGATGGCGCCCGAGACGCGTAACGTCCCGGCACTCATGGCCGAAGCCTCGATAGCCGAAGTCGATACCGTAGGCGCGCTGCTCTGGGCGTAGAAGGTGTAACCCTCGCCGAAGTAGACCTCGCCAAACGAGTTGCGGGCATAGGCTTTGAGGTAGTATTGCGTCTGTTGCTCCAAGCCTTTGAGCTGAGCTATCATGATGGAATCACTCTCAATCTCGCACGGTACCTGTATCGAGGCCGTATCGCCCCACGCAGGCTCCTCGCCCTTCCGATAGCAGAAGCCCGCCTCTTCTATCTTTGTGTCGCCCAAGGAGCTAAAGACCGCGCGGAAAGTGACGGAGGTATAATCGCGGGCAATCGGTTCCATGGACTTAAAGACCGGCTTTCCGCTGGTCGTATAGAACGACTTCACGGCCGGGAGTGGGAACATGCCGAACTGGTTCTCTACGAAGGCCTGGACATAATAGCGCGTGGAAGGCTTCAACTCCTCCACCACAGCAGAGAAGAGGGAGTCGGTCTGTGCCTCCATCTCTACCGTACGGGGCGACGGGTCGTTTAACGAAGCCTCATACAAGTACACGCCCCGCTTCGTGATCTCTCCCTCGCCCAACGCCAGGAGGCGTCCCCCCAAGCGGGCCGACTTGGCTTTCACATCGGCCGGCTCCAGGGTCTGCACCACGCCTAAGCCAGTCTGAGTTGAGACAGAGAGCTCTTCGCCATAGCTTGTACCTTTCTCGTTGGTAGCATAAGGACGGACATAGTAGGTCGTATCAGCCTCTAAGCCAACCGCCGTGGCCACGTATGCGCCAATGCCCGTACCAGAGACCACGGTATCCCCCGACTCTACGACAGGCGAAGGATCCAACCCCCAGCAGACGCCATACGCCTCCACCGGCAGACCGTTCGCGCTCAAGACTTCTGCCTGGAGGGTGATTGTCGTGGCCGTAATCCCTAACACATATTCCTCGGACGTCCCCGTCAACAAACGGATGGAGGGCGGCGTGGCATTCCGCACGTCCGTATCCATATCCGGTTCATCCATACAACTCCCCACGATAAAGGGTAAGCATAACACTATCCAACGTATATATTTCATCATAGACTTTCCTCCTAAAAGAACACGCCCACACCGGCGTTCAGATCTGCATATTTGAAGTTAATCGTATTACATCCTACACTCAAGTAAATAGGGCCCAACTTGCACATCACATCGATATCGCCCGCCACACCAAGATAGGAGGCGTCCAAGTGCTTAGCCCACGATTGGGAACCTGCCGCACCCGTCTGATGGTCGAGCGTATAATACTCATACAACAACGTCCGTTCGCCATACCCTACGCCCACCGACGTATAAAGCCAGTCCGTACATTTGATGACCAACCCCGCCGTGAAGGCATAAAGGCTTTTCTTCCGCTCGTTCGTAAAGTAATACGCATCCTCCGACGGAGCTTCTACCAGTTCGCCTCCGTTCTGTCCATTGCACTCGGCCGTATGGTACTTGTCGAACGACATGTTCGTCTTAAAACGCACATACCAACCTAAACGCTTGCCCACGCCTCCTACCGTCAAGCCATAAGGCGCTTCGATGGCATACTGGTATCCGATGAAGAACTTCATCCGTTCGCCTTTTTCCTCGCGAGAAGCAACCTCTTCCGAAGGCACATAAAGCAACTGGTTTCGAGCTTGTTCCAGCTTCTCTGTCCAATACGCGGCCAGTTCATCGCTCACCGGCGTGCCGATACCCTCTTGATAATAAAGGATCAGCTGGTGGATGGCCGTGGTATCCTGTTCGGTGCCCAATACATTCAGGCAATTCAGACACTTGCTCATCAAGCTACGCATGGAAGAACGCGAAGATTCATCTTTTAGCCAAATCTCCGTCAGCCGGTCAATGCTATACGTATCGCAATACGAGACACCCTCTTCGTACCACATCTTGGCGTCCCGATAATCTTGGCGTTTCATGGCCTCATCCCCCTTTCGGTTGTATTCCGCCCGTTGTTGGGCAGATACCCCTAATGGAAGAGCCATGCAACATATTAATAACCAAACTACTTTCATATATCAATCATCAATAACCTGTTGCTCCTTGGGTAATCAACGTACCATCGGAGGCATAAATATCAAATAATTTATCTTCCCGTTCAAACGCCCGGCCATTTTCCGCCCTGCCTACACTCAAGTATTTGCAAGGGATACGCTCGATGCCCTCCTCGTCGATGGCCCCATAGCGGTTGTTCGTCTTCTTCCGGACAATCACATAGGATCCAAAAGGCATCTTCTCCTCATAGCCGTTCTTACGTTCTACTACAGCTTCTTCCTCTATCTTCTGGTCGCAAAACACCAACAAGCGGATGACCTCTTCCGTGACTTCAAACTCTTTCGCCTTGTTCAAGTCCTTCTTGGCCGCTTGGAAATCATTTTGCCCTATCTTTTCTTTTCCCGAAGCAAGCCATTGCTTGTACAAAGCCGCCTTGTCGACTTCAGGAGTCATCTTTTCCGCTTCGGCCTCATACGGAGGTTGTGCAGCTGGGGGAGTCTTCGGTTCCTCCTCCTTTATAACTGGCTTTTCCTCCTTTTTAGCCTGTATTTCCGTCCGATTATCGTTATATTCGTTCGGATTTACAGTTGTATTTTCCGTCTTTGGCATCGAATCCTTTTTCAACTCATTACCAGAAGGTTGAAGATTCGCCATAGTCATCGAATCGACCTTCTCTATTTCAGAAATCTCTTTTACGACGTTTACATCCGCTTGAGGCAAATGAGGCTCATTTTTTGTGTACACATACCACCCTGCGGCACTCCCGCCAAAAAGGATAATTACCCCGATTGTGATTGCAGCTACTCCTGCTTTTCGCTTCTTGGGCTTTATATCCGAAGTCTCTTTTTGCTTCGAATTTTCCTCTTCCCCTTTGTAATTCAGCACCGTTTCCTCCTCTTCCTTATCCGAAACAGCTTTTGGTTCCGAAGGTAAAAGGGTTGTTTCTTCCTCATTCGTAGTATCTTGAGGTGAAGGATCCAATGGATGAGAAGATAGATCTTCAACCGACAAATCCAACGCATCCAACATCTCCCGGACACTCTGATACCTATCCGTCGGGACAATCTCCATCGCCTTCAATATCACTTCTTCAACCTTGGGCGAGATATGCGGATTCAACGTGCTCGGCTTCTCCAAAGGTCGCGTAGCCCTCAGAATCGATTCGGTCGGAATCTTTCCCGTCAACAAATTGTACATCGTTGCACCCAGCGAGTAGATGTCCGGACAAGGCGTAAACGTCTGTATACCTTCACTATCATACTGTTCGATAGCCGCAAATCCTTTAGATAATGTCAGCATCGTGGTACTTGTTTCCTCTTCCTGGATATCGTACCGCTTGCTCACCCCAAAGTCTATCAGACGTGCGTTGTTATTCCGATCTATTATGATATTGCTCGGCTTTATATCCAGATGAAGGATATTCTTCTGATGCACAAAAGCCAATGCTTCACCAATTTGTTTAATATAGCGCAAAACCAAAGGTTCAGGAAGCACACCCTCTTTCGACAATTTGTCTTTCAAAGAGCTACCCGCTATGTACTCCATCACGATATATGCCGTGTTGTTTTCCTCAAAAACCTCCAACACATTGACAATATAAGGATGGTGGACTTCCGACAAAATCTTGGCTTCTTTGATCAACTTCTCCTTGAATTTATTGAAAAGAAGTTTTCCTGTATCTGAATGGACGCGCACAATCAATGATTGAGGGTCACGGCTACAATAATCCTTAAAGAAATACTCCTTGATGCACACAGGTATCTCTGTCCGCATAGCGCCCAAAGAACCTTTGACTTCTGTCGTCCAAAATCCTTTGTACGTTATGCCAAAACCTCCTTGGCCGATTACTTGCGCAATCTTGTACTTTCCTTTTTGAAGTATATATCCGTTCGGCAAATTCATATCATCCAAAAACGATTCCTATTTAATTTGCCAAAAATACACCATTTAAATAAAAGAATAAAGGAATGTGAGGAAATTTTCTGCTAAACCCTCCTTTTTTTGTATATTCTTCACAGGAATAAGGTAAAATGAGAAGTTATCACGGCTTTTTTCCGCGCAAACTTCGACCAAAGCATCCTTTATCTTCTCCAGCGAGGCTTGTTCGGCAAACAAATTTTCTAAGTCCTTTTTCCCCCAACTTTCCACTACGCCATCCGTACACATAAAGAAAATGTCTCCCTCTCGCACATCTGTAAGGAAAGAAACTTCTACCTCCGTCGGATGATCCTTACCTTGGATAGCCCGTAGGATGATATTCTTTTGCGGATGAGTTCTTGCCTCTTCCTCCGTAATGCGTCCTAACTTCACCCACGAATTAACCAACGAATGATCTTCCGTCTGGAAAATGATTTGTCCTTCGCGTATCTGATAAACCCGGCTATCACCAATATGGGCAATCACAACCATAGCCTGCTCTACATACAACATAGCCATCGTCGTGGCCATGCCGATGGCATCCGGATGCGTTGCTACATATTTATCAAAACAAGTTTCTACATATTGTACGCTTTTCTGGATAAAACTACTATCTACTTCACCTACCAAGAATGTCTGGAAAAAAGAAGGTATCGTTTCGCAAGTCAAGCAACTTGCAATCTCTCCTTTATTTTTTCCCCCTACGCCATCGCATACCAAAAACAAACAATCTTCCGAGGATACAATTTCCGGCAAAGGATAAATTGCATCTTCATTGTTTTTACGTTTACCTTTTTCCGATGCGGCAAAAGGTTGTCCTAATAGGATGTTGTTCATAGCACATTTATACGTTATAGGTTAAACCGAAGAATTGTATGTCCGATAATGATTTCGTCATTATCTTGCAACACCACAATTTCTCCGTCTTCTAAATATTTGTTATTATATAACGTATGATTTTTGCTATTATTGTCTGAAAGATAATGTTTGTATCCACCTCGTTCTTCTTTCTTTACTTCCAAGCGCAAATGCTCGCGACTCATCGAACGGTCATTTGTCTTAATAGCCAAATCGGCTTTTGAAGCAGAAGATTGCCGACCGATTATAAATACGCCTTCCTGCAAAAGGAACACCTGCTCTTCTGCATCCGGATTTGCTACTACGGTCAATCTACCTGCACTTTTCTTAATAGGATGAAGAAGTTGGGTTTCAGCCTCTTCATCCTTTTCTTTAGATGTAACTAATGATACAGGAATAGCTTGTTTGCATTTCGGGCATTTGAAAGAAGTAATGCCGAGGGGAAGTTTCCCCTCGTCTACTTTCAAACCAACCTGACAATATGGACATTTTATCGAAATCATATCATAAATGAAATATCCATTCCATCGATATCAATCGAATAATTATCCACGACGTCTGTATCTGACATGACTACCGTATCATCCGACAGGGTAATAAAGTCAGTAGTATCCGTCTCTCCATCGTCAAGCATCACAGCATCCAAGATGCCGTCATCACCATCTACATCCACTACTACGACATCGCCCAAGTCTACTGCCTCCGAGCTATTGTCGATCGTAACGAATGTGTAATCATTCTCGTGCATAATACTATCCCTTCCTCATATTTATTATTAGGTTATTATAATTATAGCGCAAAAATAGGAAAAGGATTTGTAATATGCCTACTCAAATGACCTCCGCTAATCAAACGTTTGAGGTTTCTGTACGAAACATTGCACTTTGTAGGACGAAATCATTCATTTGTCCATTTGGCTTGGCAGGTCGAAATCGGACATTTTTTCTTTTTCCGTAACGATTCCCAAGGTATGTCTCCCAAAAAGGTGCCGCATTTCGGACATACATAATCAATCTTGAACTGGTTGGTCAAGTCTTGCAATTGCTGGGGAATCTTTGCCGATTGCCGTGCACCTAAATAGACACCTACGACAGGTGCCAAGACGGCCAGCAACAAGCTGAACATCATCCAAACCGAACTGCTTTTCCCTACGAACCCGACCACCATGCCGATTACTCCCAACAAGGCAAAAGGCAAAGATTGGAACAAACGCGTCTTGAACTGATTCGAAGATTGTATCTTCACCTTTGCCCGCACATAGTCGTCGTACACTTGTTTTAACGCATTAAACTCTTCGCTATAATCATTTTGGCTCTTCAGCAAAGAATCCAAATCTGTTTCATACGTCGCACCTAAACGAATCTTGTCCGTGGGCGCTACCTTCTTTTTCAGAATCTGGACATCATTTATATAAGTACCGTTCGAAGAATTCAAGTCTTCCAAATACCAAATGCCCTCCTCGCGCACCAGCCGTGCATGATGACGGCTGACGGACAAGTCGTTTACGACGTAATCATTATCAGATGATTTCCCTATTGTAATCGCCATCTGTTAACTTTCTATCATTTTGTCCATATCTTGCTCGAGCGTCTCTTTCAACACGCGCAAAGGGTCTTTCGAAATATTCAATTCGATCGGTTTTCCGCTTTCTGCGAGCAAGAGTAACTTTTGCTTTGGCAAATTGATTTGCAATATATGATTCTTATTCAGGATATGGCTCTTCCCTACGCGGATTAGAATCTCATTGCTTCCAATCACTTGCTTCTCCAAAAGCTCTTCAATTTTCCCAATATTAATAGCAAACGTAAATTGAATACCATTCGATAAAAGCAATTTGGTATAATTTCGATCTGCTTCAAAATAAAGGATTTGACCTATTCGGATCCGAAGTAGCTCATCCCTTGTCTTAATGATTAAATATCGATCCATCGCTTCTACTTTTTTTATTTGTGTCGTTTCACAAACAAATGTACAACATATTTTTTATAAATCGATGCGTTTAGCCAAAAATCCGCATTAAAGTTTTATTTCATATATATAATCCAATCATACACAATAATCTAAGCCTCACCCTGCAAAAGACAAGGCTTAGATAAAAAATGGATGCCTATGGCCGATTCCGTTCATAGTTATAATCGTCGGCGTTTATAACTATAATCGTTTTCGTTTATGCCTATGTTTTCCGACGAAACCAGCTTGCTTTTCCATCAAGCGTGCATGACTAAAAGCGGTGTATCCGTATGGAACAACATCTTCTTGGCAATACTTGGATTCAATATCCGAGCCAGGATATTCCGCCGATAGGTAGTCAGGGCAATCAAATCGATGTGCTCATCGCGCACGAACTTCTCGATCGCCAAGAGCAAATCACCATCGTCGAGCACCGTATAAGAAATGGCCGCATCCGGGTATTGCTTCTGGAAATATTCGCGAACGCCTGTCAAGCGGATTTCATTCCATTCATCGCGGCTCGTGGATATATTAAAGAGATGGATCTGTACGTCGTATCCCTTAATCACATCCATGAAGCGGTCGAACGCAATCAAATCCCGCTGGCTGAACGAAGTGGCAAACGCGATGTGCTTCGCTTCGGCCAAATCGTGGAAGGGCACATTCTCCGGTATCGCCAATACGGGAACCTTGTTCATTTCAATGACTTCACCCGTCACGCTTCCAATCAAGTCGATGTCTTTCTGGTCTTTGCCTCGTGTCCCCATAACGATCAGGTCGGGGCGGTACTCCTTTCCATACGCAATGATTTCCTCTTCGGGCAAACCTTCACGCAAGGTGTAATCATATTTTACCTTTGGGAGGATACCTTCCTCCATTCGTTTATCTATCTCGGCACAAATCTGGGACATGTCGCCTTGCACGCGGTTCACCATATTCCGGGCGCTCTCCTCGTTGGCTTGATATGCCATCGTGTCGCCCAACGGGATAGCCGACGGGAAATAAGGACTGAAATAGGCGTGCATAATCATGACCTCAGCTCCTCGCTTGTAGGCATAATTGATTGCTATCTCACAAGCTTTCAAAGAATAATCCGAGAAGTCGATGGGTACTAAGACTCGCATCTCGCCCTCCTCCTTTGGTTTCTTTTCCGGCTTAGGCGATTCGAACCATTTGTTCTCTTCAATCAGGCGAAGCGCATGGGGCAAATCGCTTTCCTTGATGCGCACCCTGACACCCGCCGATACGACCGGTTGTATCTGATTGACATTATGGATATATACCTCTATTCCTTCCGCTTCCAACATCATTTTAAGCATTTGCGCCTTCTCGAAAGTCAGAATTGCCAATGTTATCAACTTGTCTTCCATATCCATTCCTCCAATTTTAATGTGATTCTGAAAATGATTTTAGAAAAGAAATCCCAAGGTAAATTTCCCGTAATGTTCAACTTACCTTAGGATTTCTTGAGATCAAAAGCCTTTTTACGCTTCCGGTGCCGCAGATGCCTGGCTTTCTGCCAAAATCTGCTCGGCACGTTCCAAAATTGTAGTATCATCCAGGACTACCAAACCTCCGTCGGGACCCGGCTCAATGTGGATACCGCAACTCTTTCCGTCTTGAAAGTTTTGCCCGCCAAAGTAATTGCGAACAGTTTCTACCGAAACGCCCAACTCGTCTGCAATGCGATGCATACTGCCATCAGGCAAACTATCTTTAATTCTACGTAATTCATTAAACGTGATCGTCTTTGTCATGGTTGTTTTGTTTTTTGAAGGTTAATACTCTGTTAATTGTACCGCTAACTTACACATAAAAACGGGAACCACCAAATTATTTGGGAAGAAATATTACAATAAAATTACAGCGATTTTATACTTCATTGAATTTCATGTAAATACAACCAAATATTTTTTAGTCCTCCAACAGCTTCAAGAACTCGTCTTCGTTCAGGAGACGGATACCGAGCTGAGCGGCTTTTTCCATTTTGGCAGGTCCCATATTCTCGCCCGCGAGGATGAAACTTGTCTTGCTGGAGATGGAACCACTGTTTTTTCCCCCGTGTTGCTCGATGAGAGCTTTATATTCATCGCGTGAATGATGGGCGAAGGTTCCGCTGATAACGATGGTCTGTCCCTTCAACTTCTCGCTCCTTGCGCCGGCTTCCTCTTCCGCGCGCTCCATTTGCAAACCATAGGAGGCGAGGCGTCGGATGAGCGTCAGATTTGCTTCCTTCGCAAAATAATCAACCAAGCTCTGGGCAATTCGTTCGCCTATATCCTCAGTAGCAACCAATTGTTCGAACGTAGCCGCCTGGAGTGCATCCATCGAACGGAAAGCTTGCGCCAACCGTTTTGCCACGCTCTCGCCCACATAGCGGATGCCCAACGCAAAAAGTACCCGCTCGAAGGGGACTTGCTTCGACGCGTCGAGACTCTCCAACAGGTTACGCGCGCTCCTCTCTCCCCGTCGTTCGAGGCGTATAAGGTCTTTCATTTTCAATTCATAAAGATCGGCGGCATCTTTCAGCAACCCGACTTCGTAAAGATCCTCGATGGTCTCGGGACCGATGTTGACGTTCATCGCTTTACGGGTGACGAAATGCTCGATGCGGCCTTTTATCTGTGGCGCACATCCGGTGTCGTTCGGACAATAATAGGCGGCCTCACCTTCAGTGCGGACGAGCTTCGTGCCGCATTCAGGGCATCGGGTGATGAAGCGCACCTTCTCGCCTATCATCATCGTACGCGCCTCTTTGTTGACGCCCACGATTTTCGGAATGATTTCCCCGCCCTTTTCCACATACACCTGGTCTCCAATGTGCAAATCCAACCCTTCGATAATGTCGGCATTATGAAGTGAAGCACGCTTAACGACGGTCCCGGCCAGCAAGACCGGCTCAAGGTTGGCCACCGGCGTCACGGCCCCCGTTCGCCCTACTTGATAAGAAACGGAATTCAGGCGCGTCTCTTCCCGCTCGGCCTGGAATTTATAGGCAATCGCCCAGCGCGGGTTCTTCGCCGTATAGCCCAGCGCCTGTTGCTGGCGGAGCGAGTTCACCTTGAGCACGATGCCATCCGTCGCCACGGGGAGGTTCTTCCGCTCCGTGTCCCACTTATTAATATAGGTATAGATGTCGTCGAGCGAATGGCAGACCTGGGTGGCGTCCGAGACCTTCAGTCCCCAACGCCGCGCGGCCTGTAGATTCCCGTAATGCGTATCCGCCGGCAGCTCCTCGCCCAATACATAATATAAATAGGCATCCAAGCGACGGGCGGCCACGATGGCAGGGTTGAGTTGCTTGAGCGTCCCCGACGCGGCGTTGCGCGGATTGGCGAAGAGTGGTTCCTCTTGCGCGGCTCGCTCCTGGTTGATGCGGTCGAATTCAGACCATGGGAGGAGCACCTCGCCGCGGATTTCCACCTCGGCCGGGACATCGTCACCCCTGAGCCGGAGCGGAATGCTGCGGATGGTACGCACGTTGGCCGTGACATCGTCACCCCGCGTCCCGTCGCCTCGCGTGACGGCCCGCACCAGCACGCCCTCTTCATAAATCAACGAGATAGAGGTGCCGTCGAACTTCAATTCCGCCACAATCTCGAAGGGTTCGCCCAAGAGGCGCGCCGTCCGTTCATAGAAATCGCGCACGTCTTCCGCCGAATAGGTATTGCCCAACGAAAGCATCGGATAGCGGTGCGCCACCTGCTTGAACTCCTTCGAGATATCGCTCCCGACGCGCTGCGTGGGCGACGCCGGGTCGGCATATTCCGGATGCGCTGCCTCCAATTCCTGCAACCGCCGCATCTTATCGTCGAATTCCTTATCCGAAATGGTCGGGGCCGAAAGCACGTAATACCGGTAATTGTGCTCGTCCAATTCCGCCCTAAGTTGTTCTATTTCATCTTTTACTGTCATTTTCTAGCTTTTTTGGAAATTAAAAACGATACAAATTTAGCTTTCTCACAGCTTTTGCGCAAGCGAAACCGGAAAAGATTTGCACGGCTGTACCACCGCGAACCTTCTTGGAAAAGTAGAAAAGAAGAAAAACACGCCGGCTTCTCCTCAAATCCCGTAGAAAAGAAGCCCAACGTTCCGGCTTCTCTTCCACACAAGTAGAAAATAAGTACAACCGTCTGGCTTCTCTTATACTTTTATATCGAAGAAGAAAAAACGTCTGGCTTCTTTTTCACGAATGTATCCAAGAAGCCGGCGCGTTTTTCTTCTTTTCCACGAATGTATCAAAGAAAAAAGTCGTTTTTCTTCTTCTATAATGTTTTTTTATGAAAAATAATTGGTCGAGAAAGCTGAAAAAGCTATTTTTGTGAAGTAACATCAAAAAAACAATGATATGGAACATAAAAACATCACGGTGGACGATATTTATGTATCGCCTTTGAAAGCGAAAATGGTAACGAACGCGGAAGGATGGATGCGCATGGAGCCGGTCGACAAAACCCCACCCAAGACGAACTCGCCCCTCTTGAACGATGTGGCCCGAATTCTGGCGCGCGATTGCAGCATGACACCTCAAAAAATAGCCAAAGAGGTAAAAATCAAACGGGAAATCGTTTATTCCATGTTCCGGTACCAAACCGGCGAGCGAATAGACCTTTTCCTTCAACAGTACCGGCTGAAACTGGCACGCGAATGGCTCGCCTGCACCGACCTGCCAGTAAGCGAAGTGGCGAAACGAAGCGGATTCGCCTCCCACGGCTCGTTCTCGAGCACCTTCCATGAGGAAACCGGCCTCTCGCCCACGGAATACCGCCAAGAGCATCGGCCTGAAAACTACAAGATGCTGTACGAGTGGGAATAAAAGAATTAAGAATTAAAAATGAACAATTAACAAAGCAGGACTCTCATCCAGCTGTTAATTGTTCATTTTTAATTCTTAATTCAATACACGAGCTTGAGGTTGTCAATCCAAAACGTGTTGCCAGGCGAACCGATGTAGGCGCCGCCGTGGCTCGAGACGAACTGGAGGACCATGTGGGTCGGCGTCTCGTCCGCATCCGCCCAACCGACCTCCTGGATGGGAACACTCTCGCCCTTGCTGTTGGTCGTATAGCGTTCTTCCACTTGGATGCGCATGTAATTGCGATAGTCAGGATGCTTCGTAATGTTTCCATAAAGAATCGGATAGGTGGCTTCATTTACCCAGCCGTTGCTCGACTTCGCGTAGCGTTGTACCATCGTCCCGACGCGCTTTGAGAATATATTTCCGTCCTTATCCTCCCATCGTTTCTGGAGAAGGAGAATCACGGCGACAGAATCTTGCCCCGCGACGGTCGTCTTCCGGCTGAACCCAGTACTACGGACGCGCTCGTGTTGCGGCATCACTTTCACCTTATAATCAAACCGCAACGCCTTAGGCCGCTTCGTGAAAGGCACACCGCTCATCAACATGCTCTGCGGATTCTTCGTTCCTTTGATCGGCTCGTGAATCGTCCCGAGGAAAACGGAACCGGCCGCCACCACCTCAATATCAATCAATCCGAACACTTTGACACTCTCCATACGCGTCTCCATGCGGGCACACCAACCGTTGCCCCGTCGTTCGGGAAAGACAGAGACGTTTGTCTTCACCACGCCCGCCACTTTCGCCATCACGTTCGAGTTGGCCCAAGGCGATCCGCCCTGGTTCGAATAGGCGATGTTTCCCACAATCGTATCGCGCGGCCCCACTTCGTAGAGAAGCTTCGTCGCTCCGCCAATGATAGCCGATTCGTGGATTTCGCGCACGACCCATTGATCCAAATCCCCATACCGGAACGGGACGACCTGCTCCTGGGAATTGACAATTGAAAATTGAAAATTAAAAATCAGGAACAACAAACAAGCAAACAAACCTTTTCTTTCCCGTATAAATTCTTCATTCTTCATTCCTTATTCCTCATTTAAATGATAGCCCCACGCTTCGAGCGCCATGCCCCAGTTTTCTTCAACGGTACGAACCGTAGCGTCTTCGTATTTGTAACAATTCTTTTTATATCCTTTTTTCTTGCCCAAATAGGCTTCGATGGCGGCTTTCGATTCGGAGAAATTCGGCAAATTCAGTTTCCGGTAGATTTCTTCCGCCATGCCATACGCGTCTTTCTCGAAATCTTCGAACTTCAGCTCTACCAAATTACCTTCCGGAATCAAGTGCTTCTCTTCCTCGAACTTATAGAAAAGACGACGGTAGACTTCCACGAAGTTGCGCGTCAATTCCTCGTTCGAAATAGGCTGGAGCATGAGCGGCTTGATGGTATTTGTAAAGAAACTGCGCGTGCTCTCGAACACCGTATAAGGATTGCGTTTCAAGTAAATGAACTTCGCGTTCGGGAACATTTCGACCAACGTCCGGACGCGCCCCGTGTGTGGCGGGTTCTTGCTCAAATACTGACTGCCTTTCGTATTATAGAGGGAAATTTTCACCAATTTCAGGAAAGCATCCTTGAATATTTGCCGTTCTTCTTCAGTGATATCGTTGAAAAGAAGATATTTATCGCAATATTCCAACATGCGCTGCGGGAAATACCAGAAATTATAATAGGTATACGGCATCATGTTCGAGAGGGCGAACTCCTCTTCTTGTGGTAGGTCCACTTTCAGCTCCATGTTGTCCGTCGGGCGATGATCCGGCATAAGGAACGACATGTTTTTCTTGAAGAAAGGTTGCCCCCAAAGCATGAGGTTCGGGAAGACAGTCTGGTACGTCGTCGTGTAGCCGAAATGCTTGTCGCACGCAAAGACATTGTGCACAAACGTCGTCCCGCTCCGCCAATGTCCTAAGATAAAGAGCGGATCCATTTCCAAAGGCTTTGATGCCAACATTTTCTCGTAACGTTTGTCTTGCAACGGGACCAACGTGCTGAGCAGACGCCCTACCGCCTTCGTGAGGCGATACTTTCCTTTATACTTCTCGCCTATCACCTGCCCGGCGGTAATCTTCTTGAACGTATCCCAATCCGCCCCGACCAGCGTATTAATAGGCAATTTATCGAATTGAAGTAATCCCATAATCTGTTAATTTTATTTAATGATTCGCAATTCCACGCCACGCCGTTCGATTTCCTTGCAAGCCTTCTCGACTGCCTCGTAATGCTCCGGCGCAATACCTAATTCCGGAAGATTGAGCGTAATGACGCTCTCAAACTCGGAAGCGGCCCGATTGTCGTCCACCGGATTCAGAATCATCCCGACAGCGGAGGTATTATTCGTAATCGGGTCGATCAGGATGAACGCGCCGGTCTGTTTGTTCGCTGCATACGGGTCAAAGAACAATTCCTTGCTGGTCGAGATGACGACCTTGCCGATTTCATTCAATATCAACTTATCGGCCGGAGATTGCTCCATCGTATTTACATTCACTTTATATCGGATGCCATCGATGTGGGCGCGGGTCGTATTGGTGGTCTGCTTCAAGTAGAAATGTTTGTCGCGGTCCATCGCCTCTTCGTCCATCCAAACAAGCATGGCTTCGAAGCAACGACCTTCCGTGGGCAAATCTTCGGGATGAACCAACATTTCGCCGCGCGAAATATCAATCTCGTCTTCCAGCGTCAGCGTCACGCTCATCGGCGGGAATGCCTCTTCGATTTCACCGTCGTAAGTCACGATGCGCTGAACTCTCGATGTCTTGCGTGACGGTAATGCCATCACCGTATCACCTTTATGAATGACACCGCTTGCCACTTTCCCGCAGAAACCGCGGAAATCTTGGTTCGGACGCAGGACGTATTGCACCGGATAGCGGAAGTTTTCGTAATTCCGGTCGCGGTCGATAGGCACGGTCTCCAAGAAATCCAACAACGACGGACCTTCGTACCAAGGCGTGCGGTCGCTTTTCTCTACCACATTATCCCCTTCCAACGCCGAAAGCGGGATGCAAGTGATATCTTCGATGCCCAGCGGAGCGACAAACGCTTTGTAATCTGCCACGATCTTGTCGAACACCGCCTTGTCGTAATTCACCAAGTCCATCTTATTTACGGCTAAGACAACATGGTGGATTCCCAGCAGAGAAACCAAATAGGTATGGCGCCGCGTCTGCGTAATGACGCCGGCACGCGCATCCACGAGGATAATCGCCAGGTTCGCCGTCGAGCCTCCCGTAATCATGTTGCGCGTGTATTGCTCATGTCCCGGCGTGTCGGCAATGATGAACTTCCGGTTATTCGTACTGAAATAACGATAGGCCACGTCAATCGTGATGCCCTGCTCGCGCTCAGCCTTCAATCCGTCGAGCAAAAGCGCGTAATCGATATGTTCGCCCGCATTCCCCATGCGCTTGCTGT
The DNA here is from genome assembly GCA_944325335.1 of uncultured Parabacteroides sp. GTDB lineage: Bacteria > Bacteroidota > Bacteroidia > Bacteroidales > Tannerellaceae > Parabacteroides. The sequence continues at coordinate 27,848 of CALUZR010000004.1, forward strand.
CTCTTTCCAAAGCGACCAACTGGTCTTCGTACAATTTCTTGCTATCAAACAAAAGACGTCCAATAAGCGTAGATTTTCCATCATCCACAGAACCTGCCGTCAGGAAACGCAACAAATCTTTTTGCTCATCCTTATCAAGAAAAGCCTTTATATCTAATTTTGTATTATTGTTTTCGTTCGCCATAAGATTCTTCCTTCCTAATTCTTCGTTTTTCATTTAAAAATAGCCTTCTCTTTTCTTCTGTTCCATGCTCGAATCTTGGTCGAAGTCGATGACGCGGGTGGTACGTTCGCTCTTCGTCGTAGTCATCATCTCTTCTACAATTTTCTCGATCGTATCGGCATCGCTTTCCACCGCGCCAGTCAACGGCCAGCAACCCAGCGTGCGGAAACGGACTTTGCGCATCCGGATTTGGTCGCGGTATTTCTCCGGAAGGCGGTCGTCGTCAGCCATAATCAAGTTACCGTCGATTTCCACAATCGGGCGCTCTTTGGCAAAATAGAGCGGCACAATCGGGATGTTCTCCAAGCGGATATACTGCCAGATATCCAATTCCGTCCAGTTCGAAAGTGGAAACACGCGGATGCTTTCGCCCTTATGGACGCGCGTATTGTAAATGTCCCACAACTCTGGCCGCTGGTTCTTCGGGTCCCATTGCTGGAACTTGTCGCGGAACGAGAAGATACGCTCCTTCGCGCGGCTCTTTTCCTCGTCGCGCCGCGCCCCGCCGAACGCCGCGTCGAATTTATACTTGTTCAACGCATTCAGCAAAGCCTGCGTCTTCATCAAATCGGTATGCACCTTGCTCCCGTGCGTAAACGGGCCCACGCCCGCCCGGAAGGCTTCCATGTTCGATTCCACAATCAAGTTCCAACCATATTTCTTGGCATATTCGTCGCGGAACTGGATCATCTCCTTGAATTTCCATTTCGAATCGATATGCATCAACGGGAACGGCACCTTGCCCGGCGCAAACGCCTTTTCCGCCAAGCGGACCATCACCGACGAATCTTTTCCAATGGAATAAAGCATCACGGGGTTCTCAAACTCGGCAGCCACCTCGCGGATGATATAAATCGATTCTGCCTCTAATTCTTGCAAATGACTTAATTTATAATCAGACATAAGCTTATCGTGTTTATTTTCTTATTTTCGGTAATATCATTTCCATCAATTTCGCTACGGATTCTTCGACGCTCAAGACAGACGTATCCAACGACAACGCGGGATGCTCCGGGACCTCGAACGGCGCCGAAACGCCCGTAAAGTCCTTTATCTCGCCCCGCCGCGCCTTGGCATACAGTCCTTTCACGTCGCGCTCCTCGCAAGCTTCGATGGGCGTACTGACATATACTTCTACAAAATCTTTTTCTCCAATAATGTTTGCCGCCATCCGCCGGATTTCGTGACTCGGACTGATAAACGCCGCGAGCGTGACGATACCCGTGTCTACAAACAGTTTACCCACCTCGGCAATGCGCCGGATGTTCTCCACGCGGTCCGCCTCCGAAAAGCCCAAGTTGTTGTTGATGCCGCTCCGGATATTGTCGCCATCCAATATGCGGCAAAGAAAACCCTGGCGATGCAGCTCGCGCTCCAACGCCATCGCGATGGTGCTTTTGCCCGAACCGCTCAGGCCCGTGAACCAAATCATCACGCCCCGCTGTCCCAGCAGCTCCTCTTTGTCCGTTCTCGTCATCATCCGGTCGAAAATCGGATAAATATGATTCGTTTTTTCCATATATTCGTTCAAATCTTTCTTTTCAAACAAGCATTTTGCGAGAAACGCCTCAAACCATGTTTTCCTACGTTCTCGTTACGAGACACCTTCAAAACCATGTTTTGGCACCTTCTCATTCCGAGAAACTTTCAAAACAATATTTTTTAACTTTCTCACCCAGAGAAACCTTCTAAACAATGTTTTTTAACTTTCTCGTTCAGAGAAACCTTCTAAACAAGGCTCTTTCACCTTCTCGCCCGGAGAAAATCTAAAAACAACATTTTGTAATGCTCTCGCATCGAGAAACGACAAAAACATCGTTTAGGCATTTTCTCCCTAAATTTTGACAGCAAAAACAGCGTTTTGCTTACTTTTTGCTTTTTATCATTATCAATTCATTTCAAACGGCCAAATATGCGGAATAAGGAACACCGAAATGAGGAACACCAAGATGTTCAGCGGCAAACCGACCCGCACAAAGTCCGTAAACTTATAATTACCAATACCCTGTACGATTAGGTTCGTCTGATACCCGATCGGCGTCGAGAATCCGGCCGAAGCCGCGATGCAAATCACGATGAAGAACGGCATCGGGTCCACACCCAGCTGGTTCGAAATCGAAAGCGCAAGCGGGAAAGCCAACGCCGCCGCCGCGTTGTTCGTGATGAGCTCCGTAATGAGGTTGGTAATAATATAAAGGATAGCCAGCAGGACGTATGGCCCGTGGCTATGGCTCAGTTCAATAATGAAATTGGCAATCATGTCGGCCAATCCAGAGTTGACCATCGCTTTGCTAATGCCAAACGCGCAGGCGATGGTGATCAAGATATCCCACGAGATGTATTTCGTATATTTTCGCGCTGGGAAGATGTTGGTCCACGCCATCACGACCGCCGTGACCGCCGCAAAGAAAAACATATCCATCTTGATGTTCGGGAAGCGTTCCTGCGTCCAAGGAAGTTCGCCAATGGTCGCCCCTATGATCATCAATGCCAAGAGAATCAACACAAAGGTGCGTTTCTTATGGTTGGATTGTGAAGCGGCGTCTTTCCCATTGGCAATCATGAGGAAGACGGAAGATTCGCCCCACGCTGCGACGAACGAATCGTCGGCCAGCACGACCAACGTATCCCCTTCGTTGAGCACCACGCGGTCCATGTTCTTCGTCAGATTCCGTCCGTTACGCTTGATTTCCTTGACTTCCACCCCGTAATGGCGACGGAAATCAAATTCGCTCAACCGCTTGTTGATACCCGGGAAACGCGGTCCCAGCACGACTTCGACCGGATGGAGATTCTCCGCCATCTCTGTCTCGTCTTCCACGACCTCGTCCTTCTCGCGTTCATCCGGAAGCAATCGCTTGGATACCAGGAAAAGATAAAGAATACCTGCAATCGTAACAGGAACACCAATCAGACTCAACTCAAACATGCTCAAGCCTCGATAGCCGGCGTCCATCATCATTCCATGCACAACGAGATTCGTAGAAGTACCTATCAAAGTACATATACCTCCCAAAATCGTGACAAAAGAAAGCGGAATCAAAAACTTAGTGGCCGGCAACTGCACGGACTTGGCCCAACGTTTGATAATCGGCGCAAATATGACCACCACCGGCGTGTTGTTCAAAAAGGCGGAAATAAAAGCGATTGACGGCAGCATACGAAGTTGTGCCTTGAAAACCGTCGTCTTTCCTTGAGGCAAGACCCGATTGATAATCTGCGCCAACGCGCCCGATTGCCTTACCCCCTCGCTTACTAAAAAAAGCAAGGCTACAGTAATCATTCCCTTATTACTGAAGCCTTCCAACAATTCTTTCGGCGAAATAATGCCAGCGCATAAAAACAAAACGACCACAGAGAATAGCACCATTCCCGGGCGCATCTTGTCCCAAATCAACGCCGCAATCATGCCAATTAAGGCACAAAGTACAAATAATATCTCGAAATTCATGTACACTTTCCCATTAAGACTTTTCAGACAGGGTGCAAAGATAATAAGATAATCACATACAGCCCGCAAAAATGTCCGTAAAATCTCCAAGAAAAGCCATTCGGAACACTACTTTTACAAAATAGATGATACTGGTTTTACCACGAACCAAGGATTCAACAAGTTCTCCTTATTGTAAGTCAAAGGTGTTTTCTCGTCAATATGGAAAACGTCACATCCTGCAGCCCGGGCGATTGCATGCCCAGCCGCCGTATCCCACTCCATCGTTGGAGCAAAACGTGGATAAATATCGGCCGAACCTTCTGCGACCAAGCATATCTTCAAACTACTTCCACTACTGATAAGCGTGACGGGCTGCCCCTTTTTCCGCAAATTATCTATATAGCGCGTCGTTTCTTCCGTTTGATGCGAACGGGAAGCCACTACGACAATTCCTTGATGTACCAAGGCAGAAGGTAAACGCGTCGCCCGTTCGTGCATATCCTTCATCGAAGGCTGGTTCTCACTATCGATATGGGTCAGCTTGTAAGCTCCTATTGTATCGCATGCAAAATACAATTCTTTTCGGACAGGTACATAAATCACGCCTAATACCGGAACACCCTTATGCACTAATGCGATATTGACCGTAAATTCACCATTCCGTTTGATAAACTCTTTGGTTCCATCCAAAGGATCAACCACCCAAAGGGTTTCCCATTTCTTACGTTCTTCATACGGGCACTGCTTTTCTTCTTCGCTCAAAATAGGGAAAACTGTCACAGAAAGCGCATTCACGATCAAACGATTAGAAGCTCTATCAGCCAATGTCAAAGGAGAATTATCCGCTTTCTTTTCAATTTCAAAATCAGCATTCGGATCTGTATAAATATCCATGATTGATTTTCCAGCATCCAACGCAGCCCTAATGGCAATATATAAATAATTATTGAAGTCCATAATTGTATCCATTTTTAGATTTAGACAAATATATAACTTTTTCGCGAATAAGCCAAACCCTTTGCCCGTTCTTTAGTATATTTAAAGAAAAGAGGCTATCGGAACTCCGATAACCTCTTATAATGTGGAAAGCCGCACCGTAGATATGAATAAACTCCGTATGACAGGATTTGAGCGCCTTGCCATCTTTGTAATCCGCCGTGCGAAGCATGCCCCGAAGGGTGCGGCCCGCCATTGACGGCAAAAGCAATGTCTCGGAATTATAATAAATTGATGAGTTTCCCAATCGAACAAGTGCGGCTTAACTCTTTAAGCTCTTCGTTTATGTACTGCAAATATAAAAACTATTTTTCGACAATGCAAATTTTTCCCTGAAAAAATTTCAAGAAATTTTCATCGATTTGCAACATGACAAAACAAAGAAAAACTTACCCAAGCAAATGAACGCCTACTTGGATAAGTTTATTCTATGTTTCAGCAAGAAGAAACGCTTCTTACTTTACTTTCGCTACGATAGCCTTAAAAGCTTCCGGATGATTTACGGCCAAATCTGCCAACACTTTACGATTGATCTCGATACCTGCTGTATGCAAAGCACCCATCAAACGAGAGTAAGACAAACCTTCCAAACGGGCAGCCGCATTGATACGTTGAATCCACAATGCGCGGAAATTACGTTTCTTATTACGACGGTCGCGGAATGCATACGTCAAACCTTTTTCCCACGTATTCTTCGCTACGGTCCATACGTTCTTGCGTGCACCATAATAACCACGCGTAAGTTTCAAAATCCGTTTTCTTTTTGCTCTTGAAGCAACATGATTTACTGATCTCGGCATAATTCTAATTTGTTTTTGAATGTTAGCGTCATCTTTTTACAGATGAACTTGTTTGCTAAAAATTCGGTTAATAAAAATCTAAAAAACTCGCTTTAAAAATTGATTTAGATGCAAAGCAACTTCTTTACGTTTGGTACATCTACAGTAGCTATCAGCCCTGTGTGTGTCAAATTACGTTTTTGTTTCTTTGTTTTCTTCGTCAAAATGTGACTCTTAAAAGCATGTTTTCTCTTGATTTTACCTGTTCCGGTAAGAGCGAATCTTTTTTTGGCACCGGAATTAGTCTTCATCTTAGGCATTTTCCAATCTATTTTTAATTAATTAAACCATGTCTACCCCTCCTTTTTAGGGGAGGGATAGTTTTTATTTATTCTTCTTTGCTTTCTTCTGTCTGAGGAGCAGCCTTCTTGACATCTGCCTTTTCAGCTGGGACGGCTTTCTTTACTTTCGAACCGGCACCCTTCTTCGGAGTAATCAAGATAATCATCCGTTTTCCTTCCAATACGGGCATCTGTTCGACCTTGCCATATTCCTCCAAATCGTTGGCGAATCGAAGCAACAACACTTCGCCTTGTTCCTTAAACAAAATGGAACGTCCTTTGAAGAACACATACGCTTTTACTTTCGCACCTTCTTCCAAGAAACCTTTCGCATGTTTCAATTTGAACGCATAATCATGGTCATCTGTCTGCGGTCCGAAACGAATCTCCTTCACCACAATCTTGACCGACTTTGCCTTCTGTTCCTTCTGACGTTTCTTTTGTTGGTAGAGAAATTTCTGATAATCGATTACCCTACAAACAGGCGGCGCAGCATTGGGCGAAATTTCAACCAGGTCCAATCCTTGATCTTCGGCGATTTTCAAGGCCTGCGATATGGGATAAACTCCCTGCTCTACATTATCACCGACTAATCGAACTTCACGAACGCGTATCCGTTCGTTCGTTCTATACTGCTCTTTCGAATTGTCAATCTTCATTCAAACGACTATTAATTCTCCTCTATTTTTTTATTATTTACTCAATGCAAATTACCATCGGTTTATCATTTCTTCAACCTCTTGGTGAATTTGCGCCGCAAAGGTAGTAATTTTCATCGAACCTTTATCACCTTCGCCCTGTTTTCTTACAGAAACTTCACCATTTTCTGCTTCTTTTTCGCCTACAATGAGCATATAGGGGATTCTCTTCATCTCATTATCGCGAATTTTACGTCCAATCTTCTCATTTCGGTCGTCTACCAAGACACGGATGTCTTGCTTCTTCAATTCGCGGGCTACTTCCCATGCATAGTCATTGAAGCGTTCGCTAATCGGAAGGATGCAAACTTGGTCGGGCGTCAACCACAACGGGAACTTACCTGCCGTATGCTCAATCAGCACGGCCACGAAACGTTCCATCGAACCAAACGGAGCGCGGTGGATCATTACCGGGCGATGCTTTTGGTTATCTTCTCCCGTATATTCCAATTCGAAACGTTCCGGCAAGTTATAATCCACCTGAATCGTTCCCAATTGCCAACGGCGGCCAATAGCATCTTTTACCATAAAGTCGAGCTTCGGGCCATAGAAAGCTGCCTCGCCATATTCGATGGTTGCAGGCAAACCTTTCTCTTCGCATGCTTCGATGATTGCACGTTCGGCCTTTTCCCAATTCTCGTCACTACCGATATATTTTTCACGGTTCACTTTGTCGCGCAACGAGATTTGAGCCTCGAAGTTATCAAAATCCATCGACTTAAATACAATAGATATGATATCCATCACGCGGATGAACTCGTCCTTTACTTGGTCCGGGCGGCAGAAGATATGCGCATCGTCTTGCGTAAAGCTACGTACACGTGTCAATCCGTGCAACTCTCCGCTCTGCTCATAACGGCAAACCGTACCGAACTCGGCAATGCGCAGCGGCAGGTCGCGATACGAACGGGGCGAGTTCTTGTAAATCATACAGTGGTGAGGGCAGTTCATCGGCTTCAAGAAGTACTCTTCGCCCTCTTCCGGCGTATGGATGGGTTGGAATGAATCCTTTCCATATTTCGCATAGTGCCCCGAAGTAATATACAATAATTTATTACCAATCGGCGGACACATCACTTCCTGGTAATCATAACGAGCTTGGATGCGACGCAAGAAGTCTTGCAAACGAAGACGAAGCGCCGTACCGCGCGGAAGCCACATCGGAAGCCCCTTACCTACCGTATCGGAGAACATAAACAAATCCAGCTCCTTGCCTATCTTACGGTGGTCGCGTTTCTTAGCTTCTTCCAATACGGCCAAGTATTCGTCGAGCATCTTCTTCTTCGGGAAGGTGATACCGTAGAGGCGGACCAATTGCTTGCGCTTTTCATCGCCACGCCAATACGCACCGGCCGCACTCAATATCTTCACCGCCTTTATATACGAGGTATTCGGGATGTGCGGACCGCGGCACAAATCGGTAAATGCGCCTTGCGTGTAGGTCGTAATCGTCCCGTCTTCCAACTCGCTAATCAATTCTTCTTTATAGACTTCACCCCGCTCGCCAAACATTTTCATCGCATCTGCCTTTGAAATGTCTTGACGCACGATGGGTTCTTTCTTAGCTACCAATTCGAGCATCTTCTTCTCGATAGCCGGGAAATCACTGTCTTTGATAACAGCCTCGCCCGGGTCTACATCATAATAGAACCCGTTTTCAATAGCCGGACCGATACCGAATTTGATGCCAGGGTACAACTCCTGCAAAGCTTCAGCCATCAGGTGGGCGCTCGAATGCCAGAAAGCATGCTTGCCTTCCCGGTCATCCCACTTGAACAGTTTTACACTTGCATCCTCGTTAATAGGACGAGTTAAATCCCAGACTTCACCGTTCACACTGGCTGCCAGCACTTCCTGTGCCAAGCGAGAGCTAATACTTTCAGCTATTTGCATAGCCGTCGTCCCTTCAGCATATTCTCTGACGGAATTATCCGGAAATGTAATCTTAATCATAATCTGTTCATTCTTTTTAATTCAGCGCACAAAGTTAATACCTTTTTTGAATGTATAAAACATTTAAATGGAAAAGATTGCAAAGAATTTGCGCTTGCGCATGTCAAATATTCTTGATAACTTGCCCTGCAGAAAGCGAAATGCCCCGGAGAAAAGGTCCGGAAGCGCCTAAGAATAGTTCTTTTACCGCTTGATATTTCTCCAAATATCGACGATATTTGTACACGCATCGACGATATTTGTATATCTTTAGCCTAAAGATAAAGAAACATCGCCGATACGCGGAGAAAACATAGCGAAGAAAGAAACTTTCCATAGGCATATCCGAAACTTTCTTCAGGCATAAACGGAAACATACATATATAATATAAGGTATCATGGAAATTGTATTGCCACAACATACAGACCAAGCGGTAAGGCAGATTGAAACGCGCACGTTGGTGGTTATCGGTACGAATGGCGCGGGGAAAAGCTCTTTCGGCCGGGATTTGTTGAAGCGTTACCCGGAGCGGGCACAGAACATTTCGGGACTCCACGCCCTTTTCATGTCGAATCCATCGGACGACATGCATTGGATGCAACAACAAACCCTCTTGCAAGAGCAGCTTCTTTTGCCACGCATGACGGCTTATGAACGACTTATCCTCCGTCTTCAGCATGAAGAATTCGAAGCGGCCGTAGACTATAAAGAAGCATGCAAGAAGAAAACCGGCCTGACGCCGCCCACCACTAAGATCGACCTTATCCAAACGCTTTGGGAAGAGATGTTTCCACAAAGCCGCTTGGTGCGTAAATCAGGGTTCATCGAACTGACTTCCGCCTCGCGGGCTGGCGATTCTTATACGGCCGGACGCATGAGCGATAGCGAAAAGCTGGTGTTTTATCTGATTGGAGCCACGCTTTATGCCCCGCAAGAGGCTCTGCTTATCGTCGAAGAACCGGAGACGTTGCTCCACACTTCTATAAAGAACCTGCTTTGGGACAAGATCGAACAGCTTCGTCCCGATTGTTCGTTCGTTTACTTGACGCACGACATCGACTTTGCGCTCTCGCGCCACGCCTCGAAACGGTTGTGGATTCGTTCCTACGATGCCGACCATCAATTGTGGGATTACGAACTGATTGAGAACAATCGAAGCCTGCCCGAAGAACTTTATATGGAAATATTGGGAAGCCGAAAGCCGATCCTCTTTATCGAAGGGACAGAATCCAATAGCATCGACAATCGGCTCTACTCGCAAGTCTTTCCGGATTATTTGGTGAAACCCATGGGTGGTTGTCAGAAAGTGATTGAAACAACGAAGGCATTCAATGGATTGAAGGATTTCCATACGCTCGAAAGCATGGGCATTGTCGATCGGGATCGACGGACAGAAGCCGAAATCGCGTACCTGAACGAACAGCATATCTACGTCCCGAGCGTAGCCGAAGTGGAGAATCTCCTCATGCTCGAAGCGGTCATCAAGACCGTAGCCGCACGCCTCATGAAGAAGCCGGACGCAATTTTCCAAACCGTAAAGCAAAACGTCGTCCGTCTCTTCGCCAAAGATTTGGAAGAGCAGGTCATCCTCCATGCCAAGCATCAAGTGAAGAAAAAACTGGAAATCGCTCTTAACGTCAAGATCCACTCTTTCGAGCAACTGAACGAGCGGGTGGAAGAGATCCACGAGCGCATCCAAACAGACGTCATCTATCACCATATCAAACAGACGTTCCAATCTTACATCGACACGGCAGACTACGAAAGTATCCTCCGCGTCTACAACCAAAAAGGAATGCTTCCGCAAAGCCGTCTCTGCCAATTGTGCGGAATCAGCACAAAAGAACATTATTTAGAATTCATCCTTTCCATCCTGCAAGAGGGAAAAGAAGACGCCGAAATTATCCGAAAGGCCATCAAACGCTCGCTGGGAATGAAATAAAAAAGGTCGAAACCTCACGGCTGCGACCTTCCACAGATAAACATATAATAAATAAAACTTATGAAGTATCAATATGCACGAGCAAAGAGAACGCGGCGCGCCGAAGGTTTGCCTGTCACCATGCACTGTCCCGGCGTCATATCGCCATCGAGTGGAAGACAACGGATCGTCGCCTTAGTCTCGTTCTTGATGCGCTCTTCTGTCTCTGGCGTGCCATCCCAGTGAGCCATGATGAAATAACCCTGTTCGATTTTCTCCTTGAATTCGTCGTAGGTATCGACCGTGATAGTACGTTCTTCGCGACGCTTCAATGCCTTCTGGAAGATATTGTTCTGGATATCTTCGAGGAGATCTTGTACGCGAGCTTCGATGCCTTCAACGGGAACCGTCTCTTTCTCCAACGTATCGCGGCGCATCACTTCGATAGTACCATTCTCCATATCGCGTGCTCCCATGGCGAGGCGAACAGGTACGCCTTTGAGCTCATAGTTGGCAAACTTCCAACCCGGCTTGCGATTGTCCGCGTCGTCAAACTTCACTGATATGCCCATCTTCTTCAGCTTATCCACTATGCCGCTTACCTTCTGACGTATTTGTTCCAATTGTTCCATGCTCTTATAGATAGGAATAATAACTACCTGAAGAGGTGCCAAATGAGGCGGAAGAACAAGTCCGTTATCATCCGAGTGAGACATAATCAAAGCGCCTATCAAGCGTGTAGAAACACCCCACGACGTAGCCCAAGCATAATCCGTCTTTCCATCTTTGTCTACAAACGTCACGTCAAAAGCCTTACCGAAATTTTGCCCTAAGAAATGAGATGTTCCCGCCTGGAGAGCCTTACCATCTTGCATCATCGCCTCGATTGTATACGTATCAAGCGCACCGGCGAAACGTTCGCTCTCGGACTTCACACCACGGATAACTGGCATGGCCATGTACTTTTCAGCAAAGTCGGCATAAACACCTTGCATTTTCTTTGCTTCTACTTCTGCCTCTTCACGCGTAGCATGGGCAGTGTGTCCTTCTTGCCAGAGGAATTCGGCGGTACGAAGGAACAGACGTGTACGCATTTCCCAGCGCATCACATTTGCCCACTGATTACAAAGCACTGGCAAGTCGCGGTAAGAGTGAATCCAATTGCGATATGTATTCCAAATAATGGTTTCTGAAGTCGGACGGATGATAAGCTCTTCTTCCAGCTTGGCTTCCGGATCTACTACGACACCCGTGCCATCGTGGTTCGTTTTCAAACGGTAATGCGTCACCACAGCGCATTCTTTAGCAAAGCCTTCGACATGCTCTGCCTCCTTACTTAGGAAAGACTTCGGGATAAGCAGCGGGAAGTAGGCGTTCACATGACCGGTTTCCTTAAACTTGCTATCCAAAATGTGCTGCATTTTTTCCCAGATTGCATAGCCATAAGGCTTAATCACCATACAACCACGCACGGCCGAGTTCTCTGCGAGGTCCGCTTTAATTACTAAATCCTGATACCACTGGGAGTAGTTTTCACTCCTCGGGGTAAGCTCTTTCAGTTCTTTTGCCATATATAATTATGTTATAGTTTATATTCTTATTTGTATCATTTTCCTCTTTCTGGGGTGCAAAGGTACGAATTTTAAGCAGACATCAAAAGGCTTCTGTCATATTCATGTAGAAAGAGATGCCCTTGTTATCGGGATCCTTACCGAAATCAAGGCGGAAATTCTTCCCCGGTTGGATTTGGAAACGGATGCCAACACCGTAGTTAAGCTTCCATTTGTTCCAATCCACAAGAGGGGCATTACCGATGGTACCGGTTCCGACCCATGCAACAAATCCACATTTCGCCCAGAAGTTTCCACTCCGGTATTGGGCAGGGCTGCCAAACATGTGACGGTATTCCACAATCGCATACGCCATCGACTTATCGCGGTACTGCCCAATGTAGTAACCGCGGAGGTCGAAAGGCGAACCGAAAGAAGGAAGCTCCGAATAAGGCACATCGCCAACACTCATCTGTGTACGGGCTACCCATGCCAACGTACTCCGTGGACGGAACACGTTCTTAAATTGGCGATATTCCAGTTCAAACATCTCGTAATTGTAAGCTCCACCCAAGTATTTGCCATACACCTTCGCCATGGCACTGAGGAGCAAGCCACGCGTAGGAGTCGCCACATCGTCGCGCGTATCGTATTGCAACAGACCGCCGACACCTACATTCAAGTACTTAGGCTTGAACTTCTGGAAATAAGCATCTGCCGCCATCACGGGATTAATATCCATCGCCTTGGTATAGTTCAAATCGAGGAGCGTCCCTGCGAAAAGGCTTGGTTTCACTTCCCAGACGAAGCGAGGATATAATTGGAAATAGGTACGATGGTATTTTGTAGTCGAGTCGCCACGCTCGACATGTTCAATCGATTCATAACCTTTGCCATAGTAGTGGCTCGGTTCGTTGCGGAAACTATAATTCAGGTAAATACGGAAGTGGTTCTCCTTGAAGAAAAGGGTACCCGCTCCAGCCACGACAATGGTTCCGTTTAGCGACAGATTCACACCTGCCGGAATAAAGGAGCGCTTCGTAATGGTGTCATTCTTGTGGAAACGGAAACTCGCCAGAACCGCTCCTCCTACACCAAAGGATGCTTCAGGCGTATAAGAAGGACCGCCCAGGACAGACCACCATACATCCTTCGTAGCCCGAATCGAATCCTTCCGCATCTGCTTATAATAACGACGCATTTGCTTCTCCGTCATAGGCTTTCCGTCTATCATCAACGTCTGCTTGGGAAGCGTATCCTGCGAAAGCACGACTGAATCTGCCGGATGCTCTTGTGCCAAGACAGGCGAGCTTATCCACCCGCCTGTCATGATGAGGAGACCCGCTCCTATTTGTTTCCACATGTATTTCATCATTTTAATCATGATACAACACCGAATCGACTGGAAGTTCTACAATCGTGGTGTCGTGGATATCTTCCCGGTAATGATATCCGCGTACGGTATATTTTTCCAACATCGCCGGCAAACGGTTCTTGAAGCTTTCGAAGTCTTTCTTGTCCGGCTCCGTCCATTGAATCTCTGAAAGGGCCGCCATGCGGGGCAAGAGTTGGTTTTCCATCTTGAGGCTATCTTTCGTCCATTCCGTCCAAAGGCAACCCTGCACACCAATCACGTATTTCTGCTCGTCTGGCGTCAACTCGGCTGGAACAGGCTCGAAGCAATAGACGCGTTTCACACTATTGACTCCCGGAATCTTATTCCAACGCGGATTGCTAAAGTAAAGATACTGAATAGGTGCCATGATAACCGGATGATGTTGCCGTGCGGCCGCGATGCCCCCTTCGGTACCTCGCCACGAAACGACCGTCGCATTCGGTGTCAATCCACCTTCTAATATCTCATCCCATCCCAATATCTGCCGACCATGCTCGTTTACGAACTTTTCAACCTCACCCATGAAGTAGGTCTGGAGCTGGTTCTCTTTCGTATGTTCAGGCGTCTCCTTTATGCCCAGTTCGCGAATCTTCGCCTGGCACTTCGGACATTCCCGCCAACGCTTCTTCGGGCATTCGTCTCCGCCAATATGGATATAGGGCGAAGGGAAGATTTCCATTATCTCCTCCAATACATCTTTGGCAAATTGCAAAGTCTCCGGATTACCCGCACAAAGTACCTCCTTGTGAACGCCAAAACGTCCCGGTATCGTATAAGGGCCTCCCGTACAACCCAGTTCGGGATAAGATGCAAGCGCCGCCATCATGTGTCCCGGCATGTCTATTTCCGGAATGACCGTGATAAAGCGTTCGGCCGCATAGCGTACAATCTCCCGCGCTTCGTCTTGCGTATAAAATCCGCTATGGGGAATACCGTCATACTCACGCGTCACAGGGTCGATAAGGGTTGAATCACGTACGGAACCAATCTCCGTCAGCTTCGGATATTTCTTTATCTCGATACGCCAACCTTGGTCCTCCGTCAGGTGCCAATGGAAATAATTGATGTTGTGCATCGCCATCAGGTCGATCATCTCTTTCAAATAAGAGACGGGGAAATAATGCCGGCCTACATCAATCATAAAACCACGATACGGGAAACGAGGCGCATCGTCTATCAAACCGGCAGGCAAGGCGGCCACCTTCTCCGTTCCTTTTACGATGGGCAACGCCTTGTACAACGTCTGCACGCCATAGAACACGCCTACTTCGCTCCCGCCTTCTATCAGAACTCGGTTTTCGGCTACGTCCATCCGGTAAGCCTCTTTCCCTTTGGCATTCTCAGAGACAGAAAGGGAGATCACGTTCGACGAAGGGCATTCGTCAACGACCTCCATCTCGATGCCCGTCAGCTCTTTCACATACGAGACGACGAAATGCGCCGTGCGTACCAATACCTCATTGTCTGGCTGGCAATAGACTACGGTCCGCGCATTAATTACAAACGGTTTCTCCGTCATGGGCTGAAATACCTCTTGGGGCAAAGGGATTACTTTCAGGTTTCCTACTTCCACGGTGGGAGACGAGCAGCCTGTCAAGACAAGTAAAAAGGCCGCTCCGGCAAATTGACGTAATCGAGTTTTCATCATATTTTCAACTTTTTGACAAAGATACGACTTTTTCCCCTATCTACCTACGAAATAAATCAATATATCCCAAGAAAACTTCCTTAGCTCCGAGGAAAAGTTGGAAACATCCCAGCTATTCTCTATCTTTAGGCTAAAGATACATATCTGCAGCTTAAAGATACGTATCTGCAACCTAAAGATAGAGATTTTCCCGTACCTTTCGACTTTTTCGACCGGCTTCTCTAAGTTTTCTTCGGACGAAACGATTTTCTTCTTGGGCTGAAGGAAAAAAGAAACCGGATATCCCTTGCCTCGCGCAGAGGAGAAGGAATATCCGGCTGGGATTAAAATCAGGATGCGTTTAAGGCATCGGAGCGGCCGAAGGAGGCGGAACGGCTACGCCCCACGCCTTGTTGGCACGCGCACCCATTTCGAATTCAAGCACGCCACCATTCTGGATGTCTTCGTGCGTGAACCAAGCCTGGTCGAGCGGCTTCCCGTTCAGGCGGGCTGATTGGATGTATTTGTTTTCGTCCGAAGCATTGTTTGCCCGGATTTCAAACGTCTTGCCATTGCTCAACGTCATCTTTACATGCGAGAAGACCGGGCTTCCGATGTTGTACGAAGGCATTCCCGGCGTAACGGGATAGAAGCCCATCTGACTGAATACGACGAAGGAAGCCAAACCGCCACCATCCTCGTCGCCCGGCACGCCCATCAGGTCGTTGCGGAACCATTGGTCGAGCAACGTACGGACGCGCTTTTGCGTCATCCAAGGCTTGCCGGCATAATTATACAAGTAAGGAATGTGCATCGAAGGTTCGTTTGCCATCGAGAACATGCCCACATTGCCCGTATGGTCGGGCAGGAAGGAATAGAATTGCCACTTCGACATGCCCAACGGCGTATTGAACATCGAATCCAACGCCGCGGTAAAGATCTCGTTCCCGCCTATGAGGGAAATCAGATCCGCCACATTGTGCTGCACGTCCCAACGATAGATATAACCATTGTTCTCATCGTAGTAATCCCGTGCGCCCAGGCCGCCATCGTAGCGATAGTCCATCGGGGTGATGAACTTGCCATCCTTATCCTTCGGGTGGAAGAAACGCGTCTCCGGGTTAAAGAGGTTGCGGTAGTTGTAAGAACATTTCAGGTAATGGGTTGCCTCATCATTTTTACCCAGTTCTTGCGCAATCTGGCTAAGGCACCATTGATCGTAAGCCGTACCTAAAGTAACCGCCACGGGCTGACGTTTTTCCCATATAGAGACATTCGGCACCGTTTCCTTCTCACCCGGACGAAGCGCAGGAATATAACCATGCTCCTTATAGAAATCGTCCAGCCATCCGGCAGGTTTCGCCGACCAAGGAATCAACGTCTTCTCTTCGATGCCTGCACGGCAAGCCTCGTAAGCTTTCTCCAAATCGAAGCCACGCACTCCCTTACGGTACGCGTCGATAACGGCCGCTACGCCATGGTTCGAGTTCATGCGGCGCGAATCGCCCGTAATCTCGGGGAACGTAGGCATCCAATTGGTCCCCATCTGCTCGGCCATAAGGAGATAAGATTGGATGATATTACCTTCCAGCTCGGTCTCGATCATCGAACGGAGCGGATGGGTTGCCCGGTACGTATCCCAAATCCAATCGTCTACGTAGAAAGGACGGCCCTCATCGTCGTGCACCTTTCCATCGTAGGCACTGTAATAGCGCCCATCCTCGCTAATGCAAATAGGACGCTCGTAGCAACGGTAGAGAGAGGTATAGAAGATCGTCTTGTCGTCCTCGCTTCCGCCTTCGATCTCGATCTTGCCCAAGGTCTGGTTCCATGCCTCTTTGGCGGCTTTAGCTACGACGTTCACATCATAGGCAGCTATCTCACGTTGGAGATTCTTCTTAGCCTGCTCCACATCGATATAAGAGATGCCATAGCGGACGCCCACTTTCCCTACCTGGGCCGGGAAAGCCAAAGCGATGGCGGCATTCTCTCCTTCGGCCTTCTGGGTCGTTTGGATTGCGCCGTTTGCCAATGTACCTGCTTTATCCGGCGTTTTATCTACCTCGGCATAGAGATAGACTTTGGTCTTGTTGTCGATGTATTGATATCCACTTACGGCATTGCCTTCTGCTTGCATTGCGCCTTTGCGGGAATTGAATACCAAATAAGCAGGTGCGTCTTGTCTTTCGAAAGTCAAGCTATAGACCGCACTCTGGCGCGAAGGAGCGAAATCAACTTCTACGTTCGCTTCATCCAAATAGACTTGATAGCGGTAAGGCGCGAGTTTCTCTTGGTCGTAACTTAATGGAATGATGGGAAGCAATTCCTTCTCCGCACCTTGGTAGGGGCTGAGGTTGAATGCGGAGCTTCCCCGGTGACTTGTGACAATCAAGGGTAATCCGCCTAAACGGTCACCGGTAAAGTCGGCCCGCTCCGGATAAACGCGCATCATGCTATTGGGCAAATGGATGGTCGGATAAGTCGGGACCAACAAATGACTGATATTCCCGATATAAGGATTGACATATTCAATGGGCGACAAAGTCTGCACTTGCGTATCCGTACTCGGCATACAGGATGTCAGCAAGAAAGAAGAGACACAAATCGCACAAATGGATCTTATTTTCGTATTCATCGACTCTATTTTCGTTTTCATCGCTTTATACATTATATTATATAGGCATTAATGTTGTGTCGAGAAGGAATATGGCAAATCAGAGGCTTGCGTGCCACGCGTCTTGTTCGGCTCGTTGCCCATTTCGACATCCCATACGCCACCTTTCATCAGCTCGTTAAAATCTAAATAGTTCTTGGTATAAGTCTCGCCATTCAGCTTCATCGATTGGATATAGAAATTCTCCGCATTGTTCTGTGGCGCATTAATCACCAAAGTCTTTCCATTCTCAAACTGCAACGTCGCTTTCTTGAACAAAGGCGCGCCAATGATATATTGAGGCGTACCAGGACATACTGGATAAAAACCTAACGACGAGAAAACGTACCAAGCCGAAGTCTGTCCATTGTCTTCGTCACCGCAATAGCCATCAGGAGCTGGCGTGTACATGCGGTCCATCACCTGTCGCAGCCAATATTGTGCCTTCCAAGGTTCGCCTGCATAGTTATACAGGTAAATCATGTGTTGGATTGGCTGGTTTCCATGCGCATAATTGCCCATGTTCATAACTTGCATTTCGCGAATTTCATGGATTACTTGTCCATAGTAACTATCGTCGAAAATAGGCGGAACGGCAAAAACCGAGTCTAACATCTGCACAAAGACTTCACGGCCTCCCATCAAGTTCATTAACCCTTGCGGATCATGAAAGACTGACCAGGAATAGTGCCAGCTGTTTCCTTCCGTAAAAGCGTCACCCCACTTTAGCGGAGAGAAAGGCGTTTGGAATTTTCCATCCTTATTTTTTCCACGCATCAAATTGTGCTCCGGATCGAATACGTTCTTATAGTTCATAGCCCGTTGTGCGAACAAGTCGATCTCTTTTTGCGGGCGGCCTAACGCTTGCGCCAATTTATAGAGGCACCAATCGTCGTAGGCATATTCCAATGTGCGAGCTACGTTCTCGTTGATTTTTACATCGTAAGGTACATAGCCTATTTCATTATAATATTCATAGCCTAAGCGTCCCGAAGAATTCACGGTAGGATGCACGCCGTTTACGGATGCCATCAATCCTTTCCAGAGTGTCTCGGTATCGGCTACCTTTACTCCTTTCAGATATGCATCGGCTAAAACGGAGGCGGTATTGTTTCCCACCATACATCCCCTGTGCCCGGGACTGGACCATTCAGGATAAAAACCGCTCTCCCGGTAGGCATTCAGGAAACTCTCTTGCATCTCGCGATTGACTGACGGATAAAGCAGGTTCAAAAGTGGGAAAAGACAACGGAATGTATCCCATACGCCTGTCCCTGTATAATAATAGCCCGGAAGCACCTCGCCTGTAGTGGGGCTATAGTGCATCACTTCTCCCTTCGCGTCAATTTCATAGAACTTGTGCGGGAAAAGGAGCGAACGGTAGAGACAGGAATAGAACGTGCGATATTGATCAAGGTTTCCTCCCTCTACTTTCACACGCGATAATAATTCGTTCCAGGCCTGCTTCCCTTTCTCTTTCACGAGATCGAATGAATCTTCCCCAAGCTCTTTCAGGTTTAATTCGGCTTGGTCATAACTAATGAAGGAGGAAGCGATCCGTGCGTGGACTATTTCTCCCTTCTTTGTCTGGAACCCGATAATGGCGCCCGCATGTTTGGATTCCTGCTCCAATTTGTTTTCCGTTAAAATGCCTTCGCTCACCGTGGCCTGATATATGAAGGGCTTATCGAATTCGATGATGAAGTAGTTCTTAAATCCTTCCGGCACGCCCCCGCTGTTTTTGGTCGTATAGCCGATAATTTTCTGCTCCTCGGGCAATATTTTCACGTATGAGCCATTGTCAAACGGATCAATCACTACGTAAGATTCATTCTCTGGAAATGTAAAGCGGAACATGACCGCACGCTCGGTAGGCGCCAATTCCGCTACTACGTCGTGGTCGGCCAAATATACCTTATAATAATAGGGTTTCGAGGTCTCGGCTTTGTGCGAGAACCAGCTTGCACGTTCCGACTGGCTAAATACAGGCTTTCCTGTGATAGGCATAATGGCGAATTGCCCGAAATCATTAATCCAGGGGCTCGGCTGGTGCGTTTGCTTAAACCCATTAATTTTCGTGGCCGTATACTGGTATTGCCATCCGTCTCCCATCGCTCCCGTTTGCGGCGTCCAGAAGTTCATACCCCATGGACGTGCAGTCACAGGGTATGTATTTCCGGTGGATAGTTCGAATGTCGATTCTGATCCCACCAGCGGGTTGACGTACTCCACGGGATCGAATTTCTGGGCCTCTGTCTGCCACGACACAGCCGCGGCCAGCGCGATTGCGTAAAAGATTTTTCTCTTCATGATACTTTTCTGTGTTTTTGTTATGTTGTTTTACATTTTACACAAAGGTACAAAAAAAGAAGTGCCGCACAATAGTTAACCAAAAAGATTTCGTATTTTTGTGCGATTATTGCTTTTTCGGAGCATCTTTATGAGTTTAATTTCAGTATAACTAAAAAATCATTTATGCAAAAGACGCGAAATTTGTTGTGCTTGCTCGCCCTGTGTGCCGCGTGCAGCTGTTCCTTGTCTGCCAGCAATGGCAACGAGCCTGTTGTCTCAGAAAAATCCCTTGCCGGAAAAACGGCTGAGGCAGATGGCAAAGTCATCCACTTGAACAAAAAAGAATTCCTCTCGCGTGTATTCAATTACGAGGAGAGCCCAAATGAATGGAAGTACGAAGGCACGATCCCTTGTATAGTAGATTTTTATGCGGACTGGTGTGGCCCGTGCAAGGCTGTCTCCCCCATCCTGGAGGAACTGGCTTCGCAATACAAAGGCAAGATCCTAATTTATAAGATAAACGTGGACCTCGACAAAGAGTTGGCCGCAGCTTTTGGCATACGAAGTATCCCTTCCATCCTCTTCATCCCGGTGAAGGGCACGCCCATGATGGCGCAAGGCGCTTTGCCTAAAGAGGAGTTTATTAAACAAATCGATGAATTCTTATTGAAATAATAAAATATTTAAGCAGAATCAGGGATTCTTGCGTCAGAAAATTTTCAGGGACGCAGGAATTCCTGATTCTTACTTTAGAAAAATTCCAGAGAGGCGAGATGCAATGATTCTTTTAATATAGAAATCGTAGTAATGCAAGATTCAATGATTCTTGCGTGACAGAAATTTCAGAGATGCAAGATGCATGGATTCTTGCGTCCCTGATTTTTTTCTGAGGCCAGATGCAAGGATTCTTCCTTTGCAGAAATTTTTGTAATGTAAGATGCAACGGTTCTTGTGCTGCAGGAATTTTAGCTATACGGGATATGTTTTATCTTGCGTATCTGGAATGCTAACTACGCGAGAGGCATTGACTCTTCTAAAAACGGACGCGGAGACAGGGGGATTTCAATGATCCCCGCTGTCTCCGCGTTTTCTTTATACCTATTGAAATAAAATCCTGGCTCAGCGAATTAAGAGATGCGTGTAATTCGGGTTCACCCAGGCTGCCATCAATTTGTGGAAGTCTGCATAAAGCCGCGGCGTGATGAGCGGATTATTGATCTTTAAGGTGCGTGTCACCGTGACCTTGTCCCCGTTTTGGGAGAGGCTGAATTGCATCGTCCCGGCTGCGTTCGAAATCATTTTCTCACCCATGGGCGTCGCTACTTGGCATCCTGCGGGAAGCGACAAGGTGTAGGTGTAGGATTCTTCGGGCGCGTAAGGCAGGGAGAGGTTGCAGGGGCGCGTCGTGTTCATGGCTGCATATCCAGCATGGGAAATGCCTTCCGACGCGTCGGGCAGCGGAATCATTTTATAACCGCCGACGGCCGTCAAGGGCATGGTTTGCGTCGGGATGGTATCAGATGCAGCCAAATAGGAGGCAAACGCGGGTGCGGCGGTTGAGTTGCTCGTGGCCACGACCTTGTCCCCTTTTATAGACAATTGATAATCGTAATTCAACGCAGGCGCTACCGTCGGGAGCTGGACCGGTTCACCGGATTTCAGGTCTACTACACGGGCGCGCTGTGCGAACCATCCTGCGCGGTCCATCCGCGGATTTGAGGCACTCAAGAGATAGGTTTCACCCGCCGCTTCAGCTTTCAGGAATAGGTGGATGGCGGACAATCCGAAGCTATCCGCAGGTCCGGCAGCCGGGAAAAGCGCGCAAATCTCTGTCGGGATTTTGGCTGCACGCAGAAGCCCCTGCAGGAGGTTTAAGCGCTCGATTTCCGTCCCGTATGCAGCGCGAATTACTTCCTCCACATCGCGGATGCGGTAGCCGGTCTCGGGCAACGAAAGCGCACAATTTGCAAAATCACGCTGGACGAACGAAAGGATGGCCTGCAGCTTTTCACGCTCGCCGGTTTTGCCCTCCGTTAGTGTCTCTGCTAAAGAAAGGAGAGGCATGCTTTCAGTCGTTTTGAACTGCGCATACAGGGAGCGAAGCGCTTCAGCTTCCGAATCGTAGCTGGAAGCGTGGAAGAGGGGCGTGTCGCCTGCAAACAGGTCCTGCATCGGCACGCGGGGGCGGGCTTCGAGGTTACGTAGCTTCCAGGAAACGGTGCGCATCCCGTCTTCGACCTGCACTTGGGCCTTCTTTTCCGGGGTCATGCCGTAGAAAAGCGCGCTACCTTCGGGAACCGAGACGGATAGGTCGAATTCCCGGACCGGGGATGTCTGCTGGAGCGGCTCGACAAGATCCAACGCCGGCAGGTAGCCAGCTTTTGTAGTCAGGGTGTAATCGAGGTAAATCGTGGCGCCCAATTCCAAGCCGGTATGGACGATGACCATTTCCTTCAAGTGATTATATGCCGGGGCATTGGCGGCGGCACGCGGCAGAACCTCTACGAAAGCGTTGTCGGGAGTTTTGACGATCGCGCCATTGGCCTGTTTTGTATAGGATTCGTTGATTTTCAACGTTTGATACTCCGGATTATAGACGATGAAGGTTTCACCGTACGCGCTTCGCATCGCGGTGTGGGTATAGATGGTGAGTTCCATCGCGTAATGGAATTCCTGGCTGCCATCATCGTTGAGCGTCCACGACTTCGATAGCTTTTTGTATTCGGCATCAGATGCAGCCTGCACTGAAATGGAAAAACTCAACAAGCAGGCGAAAACGATGGCAAACGATATGATTTTATTTTTCATGAAATGTCCTCCTTACTTCTTTTTAATAACTAAATAATCGCCATAGGTTTTGAATTCCTTCACGGCACTGCGAAAACCTTCCCAGTCTGAAGCGTTGTAGACACGCTTGTTCAGCGAAAGTTTTTGCTGCAAGATGATGGCTCCATCTTCCTGCTGAATAGAACCTGCGAAAGAAGCGGCAGGCGATTCCAGGTTGGATTGTTTTGCAGACGAAGCGTCCCACTCGAAACCGGCAGGCAGCTGGATCCGTTCTTCCTGCTCGACGAGGCGCGAGCAAGCGTCCTTAAAACCGTAGAGGCGGTTTTCCACATCCGTGTTGATACGCAGAAAACTTTTTACGGAGTTGTAGAGGTTATTCATCACCATCGGTTTTACGAGCAAGGCGTTGTCGGCCTTCACGGCATAGTCTGGAATTTCATAGCGGAAGATGAGCCGGATCGGGGCAGCCTGATAATCTTTAGGATTCTTGCCCCAATCGATCGAGAGCATCCGCGCATTTGGCGAGACGGCGAGGAGTTGCTGCTCCATCGTATTCTTCCAATCAGACAACCAACCGGACGTAAACACGCGACGTACGTTGGCATCCGACTGGCCTTCGGCTTCGACCGTCAGTGTGCCCCTTAAAGTTCCATCAGCGTCTAAGCGATTTTTTGCCTTGAGGCGAAAGTAGTGATTCTCGGGAGCGGAAACAGGCGTCACGCGGAGATCGGAGCCTTCCGGGATTCCTGGGAGATAGTTCTGCTGCTGTTCGGCGCTACTCCAAATTTCGCGCACGAAGGGCACCCAAGTCGGGTCGAGGGGAATGTAAGTGCCATTCGATAGCTTCACGACGGCGACGCAATGGTTGAAATGATCAGCAGGGATCCGTTCCACGCGGCTACCCGCCATCGTCATGGCCGGGTATGACTCAAATCCCGCCATGCGAAGAAATGAAATCAACGTACTGGCTATATCTTTGCAGACGCCGCATCGATCCGTATAATTCATCTCCAAATTATGTAAGGTATAACCTTCACCCTTCCCCATCGAGATCCCAGAATAGCGGATGTTATCGGCAACCCAATGCGTGAGGACAGCAATTTTTTCCATCTCGGAATCCTTTCCCTTGATAAGCTCGTTCACTTTAGCCTGGGCTTCGGGGATTGGATCGAAGCTGCCGTAATCTTCATTCACATTGTGGAACCAAAGCGATTTGTCCTCCCATTTTGGTGTGGAAGAAAGCATGAGCTTCGGGGCAGCGTCAAAAAGATCTACCATGTTAGATTCACGTTCGAACGGGATGGCGTCATTTACCGAGAAGCTATAAATTTTCCGTCCTGCCTCGTAGTACATCGAGGATGCGCATTCCCCTTGAAAGAACTCATACTGGATTTCCTTCGACTCCGGAATATTGAGTCGATAGACCTTCCGCACCGTCGGTTCATTCACCCAAAAGGGAACAATGTCATAGAATTGTCCACGCATGGGAGGAATAAAGCGCGATTCATCCTCCTCGAGATCTGTCAACAGCGCGTACGTGAATCCTTTCTTCGCGATTTCATATTCCACGACGTCGCCTGGATTCAAGCGGCCCAAGTCGAGCATGATTTGTCGCGCTCCCCAGTAGATGGCACGCGCCGGGGCGGCATAATCGCACGCGGCCGTGACATCTACATTCACTACGTCGCCGCTGGCGCGGTAGATCGTAGCTTGTTTGAACTCGGCGAAGGCCGTGAGCGGGTCGTAATCATACTTGATGACGTGGTTTGCCACGCCGCCCGCCACGGTCTGGACCTTAAACTTCTTGTAGACGGCAAACGAGCCGGAGCCTGTCTCCTCGACTGTGACCGCCGTACTATCGAGCAACGTCACACAATCTGCTTGCTCGAACGCGCGCTCATGCTTCTCTTCTGCTTGCATCTTCTCCGTGGGGAAACAGGCAAGCAGGGCATAAGCGGCCATAGGTAATAATACTTTTTTCATTTGCATTGCATTTATATGTTCTTATTTCTTTCTGTGGCTAATTTGCGTCGGGCGAGCTCGCGGCTGGCGGCCCGGTTTATTTTTCCCGTTTCGGTTTCCGGGATCGCGTCGACGTGAAGTATATATTTAGGACAATGGTAGCGGGGTAGTTTATGTCGGATCTTTTCTGCGATGGCTTCGTCTGGGGAATTTCCTTCGAGCAGCAAAACCAGGGCTTCTCCAAATTTGGGATGTGGAACCGATGTCAGGGCGAACCGCATCGTCAGGAGGCTGTGCAAGGCCGCCTCCACTTGCTCCAACTGTATCTTGATGCCTCCACTGTTCACGATGTTGTCGCGCCGTCCGAGAATGCGGAAGGAACCGTCGTCGCGAAGTTCCGCCACGTCGTTCGTATGCAAGGTCTGCTCGCACACCAAAGGCGCGTCGATCACCAAGGTCTGTTCCTTCGAGAGCGAAAGATGCACGGAGGGGAACGGATGGTACCACATCGAGGCGTTAGGTCCGTTCAACCTCCGCAAGGCTACGTGCGAGAGGGTTTCCGTCATCCCGTAGGTGGAATAGATCCGGTTCGGCATCGTGCGGAGGGCCGTCTCCAGTTCCGGGTCGATGGCGCCACCGCCGATAATCAGGTTGTCCACCTCCGCGAGCCGTTTCTTCTCCTCTTCGGTTTGCATGGAGTTATACACTTGCAAGGGAATCAAGGCGGCGAAATGCAGGTGCCCTGTCTCGGTTGCGAAAGGGTGGCCCGAAGGTTGTCGCACCACCAACTCCAGTCCGGCAGTCAGGGCGCGGACTATCACCATCTTTCCTGCGATATAGTCTAAGGACATGCAGAGCAGGGCCCGGTCTCCTGCGTGCAAGTTTAAGGCATCGCAAGTCGTGCGGGCGCTGTTTATCATCAATTCCTTTCGGACACGCCATTCCTTCGGGGTGCCCGTTGAGCCGGAAGTATGTACGCAGAGTATCGGCTCGTCGGAATACCATTCGTCCAGGAAGCGCAGCAAATCCGCCTCGATGCCCGTGGGTGCGTGCAGGGGGAATCGGTGATGCGCCGCGTCGATCGTATGTCCGTCGAGGGTGCAGCAGAGTTGTTGCCAGGGTTTATAGGTCTCGTTTTCCATCTCACGCCTCCACGACCAGTTGTCCGTCTACTTTTTTAATATGTTGCATGATGTTGGCAGGTGGCCGTTGGGCCTGGAGCTCCCGTTTCATGAAATCCATGAAGGGCGCCACATGCTGGAAGAACTTCCGATAGCCTGCGCAGAGGTAATTGAGTCCCGGTTCGCCCTCTTGCGTATAGAGGAAGCGATTCTTGGGGCATTCGCCGTTGCACGCAAACAGGTATTCGCATTGTTTGCACTGCTGGGGAAGTCTCTCCTGTTTGTCGGCGCCAAATTGGAGCTGCTGGCGACCATACATCATCTCCGTCAACGTCTTTGTCCGGATGTTTCCCAACTTGTATTCAGGAAACACGAAGTGATCACAGGCATAGACATCGCCATTGAACTCCATGACGCCCGCATGCCCGCAAGTTTTCGCCAATGAGCAAATCCCCGGTGTCACGCCCACCCAGTTGGCCAACGTGGCGTCGAAAAGTTGGATGTAATACTCGCCCACGTCCGTCTGCACCCATTCATCAAACAGCGCGCACAGGAAGTCGCCCCACTTCTCGCTATCTACCGAGAAGGGCGCCAGCTCTATTTTGTGGGCGTCGGGGGTTTGCATCTCGTCGGGCGAGGCCAATAAGGTACCGTCGGCATGTCGTCCAATGCGTTCCACGATGGGGGCGAACTGGATGTAATGGCAATCGATGTCTTTAAAGAACTGGTAAAACTCGTGCGGGTATTCCACGTTGTAATCATTGACCACGGCCATCGCGTTGTATTCCACGCCGTGCTTTTTCAAGAGCTCGATGCCCTTCATTACTTTATAAAACGAGGGCAACCCTTGCCGGTTTCGCCTGTATTCATCGTGAAACTCCTGCGGTCCGTCGATGGAAATGCCCACCAGAAAATGATTCTCCTTGAAAAAGCGGCACCATTCGTCGGTCAGAAGCGTGCCGTTTGTCTGGATGCAGTTGTCGATCTGCCGCCCGCCTGCATACTTACGTTGTAGGTCGAGGGCATGTTGGTAAAAAGAGATGGGGCGCATGAGTGTCTCGCCACCATGCCAGGTAAAAAGTACTTCGGGCATGGTTTGGCATTCGAGGTACTGCCGTATGAATGTTTCAAGCAAATCGTCGCTTAGGACATAGTTTTTCGCATCTGGATAGAGTTTCTTTTTCTCCAGATAGTAGCAATACTCGCACGCAAGGTTGCAAACTGACCCTACGGGCTTCAGCATCACATATACGGGATGTGCAAATGGAGCTATATTCATATCTATCGGTATTGTTTGTAGTCTTCCAGGAACCCTTCGCATATCCAGTTGGCCAGCGCCTGCCGGTTATTTTTCAGGATGATGCGTTGCAGGTCGTATTTGTTTTGAATGTTTCCTATTTCAATAAAGAGCGAAACGGGTTGGGCTTTGCGTAGGACAAAGAGGTCGCGTTTACTGACAGTTCCCTTAAAGCCGCGCCCGGGTTGGTGTTGCGCATATTTTCGTTTGAATGTATTGCGCACCGTATTGGCGAGCCGCTTTCCTGCGCGGCTTCCAGCGTGGTAAAAGA
This sequence comes from uncultured Parabacteroides sp., assembly GCA_944325335.1. Taxonomy (GTDB): domain Bacteria; phylum Bacteroidota; class Bacteroidia; order Bacteroidales; family Tannerellaceae; genus Parabacteroides. The sequence continues at coordinate 55,128 of CALUZR010000004.1, forward strand.
AGACATCCATCTGTTTGTTGCGGCTTCGGCTGTCCACGTGGATGAAGAGCGCCCGTTTGTATCCGCCTCCGTCTTGCTTCATGAGGGTGTTAATCTTATCGCACCGCTGTTGGAGTCGCCTTACTTGGTTGAGCGGAATGGTCTGTCCCATGCAGGTCTCGCGCTTGGAATTGCTGAGGTACATGCCGTCGCGGATGCCATCCTTTGCGTCTTGGATGATGATATGTACCTTCGCCCCGCGCTGCATCAAGTTGCGGGCCACGCGGAGGATAATGTCGTAGGCATACTCATCTTCACAGAGCGTGTGGTTTCCCAGCTTCCCCATCGCACCCGGGTCGGGGCCGCCGTGGCCGCTCACCAAGTAAAACGTGGCCCCTTTCAACTCGGATGAGATTGTCTCGTACTTCGCATACTGCTTGCCAAAGAGAGGTTCATATCCCGCCCGCTTCTTCGAGGTCGATTCCTTGGCGCGGCGATGTGCGGTCGTCTGTACCTCGTCCTCGTCGCGCAAGGGGGGAAGTGTATACTTCACGCCCTGGATCAACATATTGTTTTTGCCCAGTTTCTTCTTGTTTATCTGGATAAATTCTTGCTGGTAGCGATATCCTGTCCGCCCAAACCGTTTCAGGAAAAGCTCAATCCCTTCCCCGCTCTTTGGGTAGGCCCTTTCTTGGGCAGGAAGCGGAACGGCGGCGAGCCAAACGAGGCATCCGACGAGCCAACACATTTTAGCGACTTGCATACGTAGCCCTATTTATATGGTTATAAATTTCGCGCGTCAAGTAAATGTCGTAGGAAGCGTCGTGGAGCTTTTCCGGGTCGAGTGTAATACCCAAGGTACGGGCCACGGTCTCTTGCTTGAAGTCGGGCATGATATGTCGCGTGGCCAAGAGATGTTGCGTGGCGAGCACCATGACATCGATGGAGTTCACCCAAAACCAAGAGTAGAAATACTGGTCCCCGTTCTGCACGAAGAAGGCTTTCAGGAAGGCGTTATCGAATGAGGCATTGTTGTAGCCGGCCAGAAAGAACTTGTCCTGCCTGTCGTATTTATCCACATATTTGGAGAGAAGTGCGACAAACTGCTGGTACACCTCCTGCATGAGCGGGTAGTCTTCGATTTGCTCACGGGTCACGTGGCACACTTTCAGGGCTTCATCGTCGATGAGGCAGCGGGGATTGGGCCGCACGTGGAAGTTGAATGATTCCTTCGTCTCGCCGTCGATGACGATTTGTCCGCTTATTTGATGAATCCCGTTCTTCCAGTAGAGGATTCCCGTCGTCTCCAAATCATAAAAGAGTATCTTCATATCATTTCGTTTTTTAGTGTCCGACAAAGATACGCAAAAATTGCATATCGTATTATACATTAAATAGGGTTTCGCTTTCAAGCCTCCGGTTTGCGCGGTCTATGCAGTAGGTACGGGCATGCGGTCTGGGATTTTTTCCGTCTCTGCCTGGGCCTTTTCCGTTTCATTTTCCGTTTGAGGCGCCTTGTTCTTGTCCTCGGTCGTCGCGCCGCTATTCTGCGAGCTGCCATTTCCGATGATTTTCCGGAAGCGGTAAATTATATCGTTCGTATTATCGATCAACTTACCCAGTTCCAGGCGCGTCGTCTCGTCTTTCGCGGCCATTTCATTCACGCGGTAAAGTGCGTTGATGGCTTTGGCGAGCTCGTTGAAGGCGTCGTCGGTCTGCGACCGCAATTTCCGCATGTCGGCAGCGAGGATTTTTTCCCGTTCCGTCCGCATCCGTTGGCGGTAAATGCTCTGGAACTCCTGGTTCGCCGCTTCAATCTGGTCGGGAATCTGGCTCATTTCCAGCAGAGTCAGTGCCGAGCGGTATGGATCATGGCGCAACTTATCCACCACCTTGTCCAGGATGGCGGTCTCTGAGTCGTAACTCAGCCGGTGCACATTTCGTCCCGCTTGCTTGAAGACGAAAGACAGCGTCCGCCCTGCCTGCTTCTTTTCCTCGTCTGGGTGATAATTCGCGATGGCTTGTATGATCTGTTTATACATCAAGTAAATCTTATCCCGCTTATTATCGTACATGCGAATGACTTCTGTCTCGATAAACGCCTTGTTCGGATGGAAGCCCGACACCTCGTTGTTTACCGACAGGGAAAACGCATCCCATTGGAGGATGAAGCCAAATTGCACGGCCTTCTCTTGCGGTATTTCCTTCAAAAGGAACTTCATGTATTGCACATGCTCCGCATTCTGCGCTTTCTCCCGGGAAAAGCTGTGCATTATTTCCTGCATAGTCTGTCTTTCTGCCATTTTGTTACTTGTTAAACAATTATTTGCGTGTAGCTATCCTTCATCAGCTTCGTCCTTTCGCGCTTTGCGAAACTATTTTACTCCAGAAGTTTTGCCCTTTTGCCTTTCTGAAATCTATTTTCTTTCTCGAGAAAAACCGAATCGCGTTATACGAAATGGAATTCCTTCTGGTGAATTACCATTTCGCGCTGCGCGAGCTGTTTTTCTTTAGAAGGAAAGGGATTTCGCGCTTGGTGATGGGACTTTCCTCCGGGTGCATAGCCTTACTTTCTCTCGCGAAATTATTTTACTTCAGAAGTAAATACATTTTGGAGCCTGGAAGCAAGCTGTCACGCTGATGCAAAGATAGGAAATATTTTGGCGAAATCACAATACTTTTCTGATTTATTTTTGTAGAGGCTTCATTTTTTAAGAAACCAAACGGTGAGGACAGGGTGGAACCCTATTTTTAGGCGATGCAAAATATTTTTATCTATTATGTAAATAAGGAAGTGGGAAATTTGGTAAGCAATAAAATATATTGTATCTTTGCAGAAACAAATCAAAAATAAATGATATGAATCGAACATTCAAAATAGTCGCCTATGGTTTGCTTATGCTGTTACTGGCATCAGGCACTCATGCGCAAAAAAAGAAAGAGCAAGCGATGGTTTGCCGTACTGGACTTACCTATGAAATTAGCCAGAAAACAAACTGGGGAAAAGGGAAACCTGTCGTGATAAACGTGACCCCATATAGCTCTGCGGAGCGTGCAGGTTTGCAGCTGAACGATATCATTGAAGAAATAGATGGCATCCCTACTACGGAGCTATCGAAGGAGGATATAGACATCCTGCTCAATCCGACGGGGCGTCCGGATATTATCCTGACGTTGAAATCCGCTCAGAGCGAGGCACGGACGGTACGTATGCGAAAGGAATGCAAGCCGATGCAGGCCGTGACCGAGGCCATGTTGGCGATATCGTATAATATGTATAGCTTGGAAACGACCTCGGAACGGACGTTTACCTGTCCGTTCATCTATACTGCGACCGAGGATACGGTGGATCTAACCCAGTTCCACACCTTCTCGTTTGCGGAAGTGGACGAAAATAACCGCGACTTGGAGATCGACCTCAATCGCATCATTGAACGCGAAATGGAAAAGAAGGGCTATGAGCGGGACTTGCGGAAACCGGACCTGCTGGTGCAGACCTTCTACTATTTTGACAAGAATCCGGATTACATTGGGCCGAACCCGATCAAGTTGGAGAAGCCGGTGTTTCGCTACAACTCGAACCGGAACCGGATGGAGGAGGTGCCGTTCCTGGAATTGGGTGCCTCGACCTCAGAAGCGCCGTATCTGTTGCAGCTGGGGTTCCGCTTGATCGACCAAAAGCTACAACCGGGCCGCGTCTTGTGGGAATGTGAGTCGAATGAGCTGTTGCAAGAGCCGTTCGGGTTGAAAGAATATGCGCAAATGCACATTCCGCTGATGTGTTTGCAATTCCCGTACCTCAGAAGCAAGAAACATGTTCGCTTTACCGTGACCCAATGCACGTATAACTACACGGGAATTAACTACGACTTGAACAAGCTCTCGAACGTGGCGTGGATCGACAAGGGCTCGCCGGCCTACGAGGCTGGCATCCAGCCGGGAGATGTTGTGGAGGGTATCGAGGGCTTGAGCACGGACTATACAATCGACGAGTTCACGTCCGCATACCGGCAATTCATCATGAATACGATGGAGCTTCGTGACAAGTCTACGCGATTCACGGACAGTAATGGATTTGACCGTTGCATGTATTGGGATACGTTCAAGTATCCTGAAGTGAATAAGGCCATCCAAAATGCGAACAACTTGACGGCTTTCGCTTACTTGTACTACTTTGCGCCTTACATCAATCCGACCAGCAACAATGCCATCACGTTCTATGTGAAGCAGGGGGAAGAACGGCGCAAGATTATCATCCGTCCGACGATACGGAGCAGTGTCTCCATCGCCATCGGATACCCTTCTAAATAAAAAGAACAAAAACGTATGATCTATCCATCAAACTTTGAACAGAAGACGGGCTTTGACAAGGTCCGAAAATTAGTTACGGAGAAGTGCTTGAGTCCGCTGGGCGAGGAGCGCGTGGCTGATATGGACTTCTCGACAGATTACAATATAATATGTGAAAGGCTGGAACAGACGCGTGAATTTGCGCGCTTGCTGGAAGAGGCGGATGAATTCCCGTCAAATTATTTCCTCGACGTGCGCTACTCCTTGAAACGCATCAAACCGGAAGGCACCTGGATGGACGAGAAGGAGTTGTTCGACCTGAAGCGGTCGCTACAGACCATCCAGGATATTGTACGCTTCTTGCAGCCTGGCGAGGAGGAAGATGTGCCCTATCCCGCGCTGACGAAATTGGCGGGCGACATTCAAGTGTTCCCGAAACTGATCGGACAAATCGACACGATCCTCGACAAGTTCGGGAAAGTGAAGGATTCAGCTTCCGACAAGTTGCAATCGATCCGGCTCGAGATGACGATTACGATGAGCAATATCTCCCGAAGCCTCCAAACGATCCTCCGCACGGCGCAACAGGAGGGCGTAGTGGACAAAGATGTCTCTCCCACTCTGCGCGACGGCCGACTGATGATACCCGTAGCCCCTGCATTTAAGCGCAAGATCAAAGGCATCGTACACGATGAATCCGCAAGTGGGAAAACGGTCTTCATCGAGCCGGAAATCGTGGTGGAGGCCAACAACCGCATTCGCGAGCTCGAGGGAGAGGAGAAGCGGGAAATCATCCGCATCCTCACGGCCTTTACGGACGTGATTCGGCCGCTGGTGCCCGATATCTTGCAGTCGTACGAGTTCCTGGCGGATATCGACTTCATCCGCGCGAAGGCTTTATTTGCGAAGGAAATCCACGCCATCTATCCCGTGGTCGAGGAGAAGCAGCAGATCGACTGGGCGAGGGCGGTACACCCCCTGCTCTACCTGTCGCGAAAAGAGGTAGTGCCGCTTGACATGACGTTGGCCGAAGGGACGCGTATCCTCATCATCTCCGGACCCAATGCAGGCGGGAAATCGGTTTGCCTCAAGACGGTGGGGCTCTTACAATACATGATGCAATGCGGTATGTTGGTGCCCATGCACGAGTCGTCGCGGATGGGAATCTTCGACAAGCTTTTCATCGATATTGGAGATGAGCAGAGCATTGAAAACGACCTCAGCACCTACTCGTCGCACCTGACGCACATGAAATACTTCGTGAAAAACTGCGATGCAAAGACGATCCTGCTTATCGACGAGTTCGGAAGCGGTACGGAACCGCAGATTGGAGGTGCCATCGCGGAAGCCTTGCTCCATCGCTTCAACGAACGAAACAGTTTCGGCATTATCACGACCCATTACCAGAACTTGAAGCATTTTGCGGAAGATACCCCAGGGGTCGTCAATGGCGCGATGCTGTATGACCGGCATGTCATGAAGCCACTCTTTCGCCTCGCGATTGGAAATCCGGGTAGTTCGTTCGCCATTGAAATCGCCCGCAAAATTGGATTGCCAGAGGATGTGATCGGAGAAGCCTCCGCGATCGTGGGGCAAGACTATATTAATATGGATAAATACCTCCAGGATATTGTTCGCGACAAACGATACTGGGAACATAAGCGGCAGAACATACATCAACGAGAAAAAAGGCTCGAAGAAGTCATCGCCAAATATGAAAAGGACCTCCAGGAGGTAAACAGTCAGCGCAAGGATATACTACGCGACGCCCAGGCAGAAGCCGCCCGTGTCCTGGCCGAGGCCAATGCCAAAATAGAGAACACCATACGCGAAATCAAAGAGGCGCAAGCTGAAAAGGAGCGCACCAAACAAGCCCGCCAATCGCTGCAAGACTTCAAAGCCAACCTCCAAGGCGCCGCAGAAGTGGATGAGCGCATCGCCCGCAAGATGGAGAAGCTGCAAGCCCGCATGGAGCGGAAAAAGCAAAAGGCAAAGAGCGTGCAGACGCAGGCGTTCAATCCCGAGGTGATTGAAGTGGGCGATTCAGTCCGCATCAAGGGACAAACGAGCGTGGGCGAGGTGATGGAAATCCAGGACAAGCAGACCGCGGTCGTAGCATTCGGAATGATAAAAAGCAACGTCAAACTGGAGCGACTGGAGAAGGTGAGCCGGAACCAAATTAAGCGAGACGTGCAAAAGAGTACCTTCATCAGCGAACAGACTTCCGAAGAAATGCACCAAAAACGACTCCACTTCAAACAGGAAATCGACATCCGGGGCATGCGCGGAGACGAAGCCATCCAGGCTGTCACCTACTTTATCGACGATGCCATCCAAGTAGGGGCGCAACAGGTGTGTATCCTCCATGGGACAGGCACCGGCATCTTGCGGCAGCTCATTCGCGAGTACTTGCAAGGCGTCCCAGGCGTGCGTAGCTTCCACGACGAACATGTACAATTCGGCGGGGCTGGGATTACGGTTGTTGAATTCGAATAAAGAGACGTCCCAAAATAGCATGGCCTTGTCCGGACACCGGATGAGGCCATACTTTTTCGGGAGAGGATGGAATAGGCCTATTCCCTAATCAAACCGATTGGCAAGGAATAGATCGTCCCCAAAAGGAAGGTAAAGCTGTTTGGCAGAGGATGAAGAAGACTCCTGGACATCTGGAACCGGATTGGAGACGGAAAGTCCGATGAGCCGCACGGGATGATCCGCATAAGCTACTTGCGTCAGGAGTTTTTTGGCCAAGGGGAGGATTTGCTCGAGGCTCATCAAGGGTTGTTTTATGCTGATGCTGCGGGTGATTTGCTCGAAATCGCCAAATTTGATCTTGAGTGTAAGTGTATTTCCCTTAAACTCTTTTCGGGAGATGCGGTTTACTAATTCCACCGCCACGTGATAAAGCTCGATTATCATGCTGGAAGAGGCGGTGATGTCGCGCTCGAGTGTTTTCTCGCAGCCGATAGATTTCCGGATGCGCATCGCCTCTACAGGACGGTCGTCCTCTCCCCGCGCGAAGTGATAATAGATCGCTCCCGCCTTGCCGAACTGACGGGTGAGCATCGCCAGTGAGCAATCCCGTAGCTGCGCACCATTGTAAATACCCAACTGATGCATCTTCCGAGCCGTCACCGGACCGACTCCCCAAAAAGACTCGATGGGCAAGCGGGCGATAAAATCCAACGCCTGTGACGGATGGATGGTACACAAGCCGTCCGGTTTGCGGTAGTCTGACGCGATCTTGGCCAAGAACTTATTATATGACACACCCGCTGATGCGACCAAGTGACATCGCTCGCGTATTTTCGCCTTGATTTCCTTGGCTATATCTACGGCCAATTCGATATGCGGCTTGTTTTCCGTCACATCGAGGAAAGCTTCATCCAATGAAATAGGTTCGATGATATCTGTATATTCATGAAATATCTCCTGTATCTCGGCGGAAACACCCTTATAAACGTCTATCCTTCCCGGTATGAAAATCAACTCAGGACAGAGCTTCTTGGCACGAAGGGAAGGCATGGCTGAACGAACCCCAAACTTCCGAGCTTCATAACTGGCCGCCGCGACAACGCCCCGTTTCTCCGCATGCCCTACGGCAATGGGCTTTCCCTTCAGCGCTGGATTGTCCCGCTGTTCGATAGAAGCATAAAAAGCATCCATGTCGATATGTATGATTTTCCGTAACGCATCCATTGCGAGGCAAAATTACATAAAATCAGAAATGCAGATATCGACCTTATCATTTTTTTCCATACGCATATAGCTGCCAGCTCTTGCTTATTTCAAATATTTTCCGTTCCTTTGCCGTACGAAAACAAAGGGGTGCTTTCCTCTCGTCATACGGAAAGCTGAGATCATACCCTCGCACCTGATGCAGTTCGTACTGCCGTAGGGATTGTTTAAGAAGGCTACGCGGATATCCACTCCACTTTCCTACCCCAGAAAAGCTCCTCTTTGTGATTCGGATCAATAATTTGAAAGGAAATGAGAATCAAAGTAAACAACAAAGAAACGGAGCTTCCCGAAGCAAGCACATTACAACAAGTCGCCGAGACGCTGGCACTTCCTGCACGGGGTGTGGCGATGGCCGTTAATAATCGCATGGTGCCGCGCGCAGAATGGCCGACGCGTATCATCTGCGAAAACGATTCACTGGTCGTCATTAAGGCGGCTTGCGGAGGATAAATTGATAATTAATAATCGTAATTCATAAAATGGACAAGTTAATCATTGCAGGAAAAGAATTTAATTCGCGTTTGTTCTTAGGAACTGGAAAGTTCAATTCGAACGATTTGATGGAAAAAGCGCTCTTGGCTTCAGGCACAGAGATGGTGACGGTAGCCATGAAGCGTATCGACTTGGAAGATAAGGAAGACGACATGTTGCGTCATATCGTCCATCCGCATATCCAGTTGTTGCCCAACACGTCGGGCGTGCGCAACGCTGAAGAGGCTGTCTTTGCGGCACAGATGGCTCGCGAGGCGTTTGGAACCAACTGGTTGAAATTAGAAATACATCCCGACCCGCGTTACCTCTTGCCGGATACAGTCGAGACGCTCAAGGCGACGGAGCAATTGGTGAAGTTGGGCTTTGTCGTATTGCCCTATTGCCAAGCCGACCCGGTACTTTGCAAACAACTGGAAGAGGCAGGAGCCGCTACTGTCATGCCGCTGGGCGCGCCGATTGGTACGAACCGCGGACTCCAGACGCGAGAGTTCCTCCAGATTATCATCGAGCAAGCAGGTATTCCAGTCGTAGTAGATGCAGGTATCGGAGCACCAAGCCATGCTGCCGAAGCGATGGAGCTGGGAGCCTCGGCCGTATTAGTGAATACCGCCATTGCCGTAGCAGGTAATCCTGTCCGCATGGCCGTGGCATTCAAGAATGCCGTCGAAGCTGGCCGCGAAGCCTATGAAGCAGGTTTAGGAGGAAGCACACCCTTATTCGAAGCATCTGCCTCTTCTCCTCTCACTGCATTTTTGGATAAGTAAGTAACAATTCCTATACATTAATATTATATATGGAAAAAGACAAGAAAGCATACGCACAACGGGAAAAGGCATACCTGCAAGGGAAACTCTTTCCCTTCATCCGTGTCGGCATGCAGAAGGTGAACCTGACACCTACGGTAGAAGTGAAAGACGGAAAGAGGATAATGACTCCGAATGCGCCGGTATATATCTACGACACGAGCGGACCGTTTAGCGATCCCAATATCACCGTCGATTTAAAGAAAGGACTGCCCCGTATGCGGGAGGAATGGATCACAGCACGCGGCGACGTGGAGCAATTGCCCTCCATCACCTCCGAGTATGGCATTATGCGTCGCGATGATAAAAGTCTCGACCACCTGCGCTTCGAGCATATCGCCTTACCTTATCGGGCGAAGCAAGGGAAATGTTGCACGCAGATGTATTACGCCAAGCAAGGCATCATCACGCCAGAGATGGAATACGTGGCAATTCGAGAGAATATGAATTGCGCGGAGTTGGGTATCGAGACACATATCACACCTGAATTTGTGCGAGACGAGATAGCTGCCGGCCGTGCCGTCCTTCCCGCCAATATCAATCACCCGGAAAGTGAACCCATGATTATCGGGCGCAACTTTTTGGTGAAGATAAATACAAACATCGGGAACTCCGCCACGACGTCGTCCATTGAAGAAGAGGTGGAAAAGGCCGTGTGGAGCTGCAAATGGGGCGGGGACACTTTGATGGACCTCTCCACCGGTGCGAACATCCACGAGACGCGTGAATGGATTGTCCGTAACTGTCCGGTGCCTGTCGGGACGGTTCCCATCTATCAAGCGTTGGAGAAAGTGAATGGAAGAGTCGAGGATCTCACGTGGGAGATCTATCGGGACACGCTAATCGAACAATGCGAGCAGGGCGTGGATTATTTTACCATTCATGCAGGCATTCGAAGGCAAAATATCCATCTGGCAGACAAACGGCTGTGCGGGATCGTCAGCCGGGGTGGAAGTATCATGAGCAAGTGGTGCCTGATTCATGACCAGGAGTCCTTCCTCTACGAACATTTCGATGATATCTGTGACATACTGGCGCAATATGATGTAGCCATCTCGTTAGGCGACGGTTTGCGCCCGGGATCCATTCATGATGCCAATGACGAAGCCCAATTCGCCGAATTAGACACGATGGGCGAATTGGTCATCCGCGCATGGGCGAAGAACGTGCAGGCATTCATCGAGGGACCTGGCCACGTGCCTTTGCACAAGATCAAGGAGAACATGGAACGTCAAATCGAGAAGTGCCACAATGCCCCGTTCTATACGTTGGGTCCGCTCGTGACGGATATCGCTCCGGCATACGACCATATCACGTCGGCCATCGGTGCGGCGCAAATCGGTTGGCTTGGAACGGCCATGCTCTGCTACGTGACGCCGAAAGAGCATCTTGGATTGCCCAACAAAGAGGATGTACGCACGGGTGTCGTCACTTACAAGATTGCCGCACACGCAGCGGACCTTGCCAAGGGACATCCAGGGGCTGTCGTCCGTGATAATGCCCTCTCCAAGGCACGTTACGAGTTCCGCTGGCGCGATCAGTTCCATCTGAGTCTTGATCCCGACCGTGCGCTGGAGTATTATCAGGAAGGAAGGCACGAGGATAGTGAGTATTGCACCATGTGCGGGCCTAATTTCTGTGCTTTAAAGCTCTCGCGTGATCTTTCATCCATTACAGATAAATAAAAACACAGAGGCACGGAGGCACTGAGCATATCTTGTGTCAAAAGACTCTGAGACACAGCGTCTCCGTGCTTTTAATTTAAAATAGAAATATGTTTTCAGAAGAATTAGAAAAGATAGATTGGGACTTGACGACGTCAGCCATTGCGTCGAAGACCGAGATGGACGTCCGGAGAGCCCTATCCAAGTCCCATTTGGACGTCGATGATTTCATGGCGCTTATTTCTCCGGCCGCCGAGCCTTTCCTGGAGACCATGGCGCAATTAAGTTATAAATATACACGCGAGCGGTTCGGCAATACGATGTCTATGTTTGTCCCGCTCTATATCACAAACTCTTGTACGAACTCGTGCGTCTACTGCGGCTTTCACATTAGCAATCCAATGAAACGCACGATCCTGACGGAGGAAGAAATCGTGAATGAATACCGTGCGATCAAAAAATTGGCGCCTTTCGATAACCTTCTCCTCGTCACCGGCGAAAATCCAGCCAAAGCAGGCGTCCCTTACATCGCCCGCGCGCTCGATTTGGCCAAACCTTATTTCGCGAACCTCAAAATCGAGGTGATGCCACTCTCTACAGATGAATATAAAGAGCTCACACACCACGGGATGAATGGCGTAATCTGTTTTCAAGAGACCTATCACAAAGCGAACTACAACATTTATCACCCGAAAGGCATGAAATCCAAATTTGATTGGCGCGTAAACGGTTTTGACCGCATGGGGCAAGCCGGTGTGCATAGCATTGGCATGGGGGTACTCATCGGGCTTGAAAAAGAATGGCGCACAGACGTCACGATGATGGCCTATCACCTGAGGTACCTTCAGAAACATTACTGGAAAACGAAATATAGCTTCAATTTCCCTCGCATGCGTCCCTCGGAGAATGGAGGTTTTCAGCCGAACGTCGTCATGTCGGATCGGGAGCTTGCCCAGCTCACCTTCGCGACGCGCATCTTCGATCACGACGTCGATATCTCCTATTCGACACGTGAAAGTGCGGATTTTCGCGATCACATGGCCCCGTTAGGCGTTACTACCATGAGTGCAGAGAGTAAAACCGAACCGGGAGGGTATTATTCTTATCCGCAAACCTTGGAGCAGTTCCATGTGAGCGACGAACGTACCGCGAAAGAGGTCACAGCCGCCCTCAAAGGCGTCGGAATCGAACCGGTATGGAAAGATTGGGACCAGTCGTTCGACTTAATGAAAAATTAAGGATGACACATAAAGATTTGGAACGATATTCCAGACAGGTCATGCTCCCGGAGATAGGCGAAGCGGGCCAGCAGCGCCTGCGCGAGGCCCGGGTGCTGGTCGTGGGTGTCGGCGGACTTGGCTCCCCCATCGCGCTCTATTTGGCGGCTGCCGGCGTGGGATGTTTGGGACTGATAGACGACGACACGGTGAGCGAGAGCAATCTGCAGCGCCAAGTGCTCTATACGGAGGATGAAATCGGAAAGCCAAAGGTCCACTGCGCCGCGCGGAGGCTGAAGGCATTGAATGGAGACCTCCAGGTGGACGAATATCCGCTCCGCATGGTCAAGCAAATCGCGCCGCGCATCATCCGGCACTATGATATCGTGGTGGACGGGACGGACAACTTCGAGACGCGCTATCTCTTGAGCGATGAAACCGCCCAGTGGGGAAAACCATACGTTTATGGCGCCATTCGCGAGTTCGAGGGGCAAGTTTCGGTCTTTAATCTTTCACCGGGACGCACCTATCGCGCGCTCTTCCCCGAGGAGGAGAGCGGGACGCCTTCGCCGAAGGGTGTGATGGGCGTCTTGCCGGGTGTCGTGGGCTGCGTGGAGGCTGCGGAGGTCATCAAACTCATTACCGGATGCGGCACACCGCTCGACGGACGTCTCTGGACGATCGACTTGCTCACCCTACAGAGCCACACCCTTTCCTATTAAACCTGTTTACGAAGCACAGAGCCGCAGCGGCATGGGGTCTTCCTGAAAACCTCCCCACGCTCCTGCGGCTCTTTCTTTGCCCCTATCCCACCTGTTTTTTCAGCGTGTGAAGTTTTCATTTATTACCTGCAAACAAAAATTTGTCGGTTTTTTACTTTATAATTTAGTTAGAAAACGTCGCACACGTGTGGGCTTCTTTCTTATTGAATTGGAAAAGAAGCCACACGTGTGGGCTTCTTCCTTGTTGAATTATAAGAGAAGAATTTAATGATTTCTTCTTTTCTAACTATACCAGAGAAGAAGATTTCGTTGATTTCTTCTTTTCTAATTTAACCGGAAACTTACTTTTTTATGATTTGATACTTTCTTGTATTACTGGAAACTTACTTTTTTATGATTTGATACTTTCTTGTATTATTGGAAACTTACTTTTTTATGATTTTGAACTTTCTTGTATTATTGGAAACATATCTTTTTATGATTTGAAACTTTCATGTATTATATGAAATCTACTTTTTAATGATTTGAGACTTTCAAGCACAACAAGGAGTGGTCATTTTTATGATTTGTGGTTTTCCAATAGAAAAAGAAACAATAAACGCGAGGAATTTCACCTAACAAGATGAAAAACCTCGCGTCGTTTTATGGAGTTCAAGCCTTCAGGCAGGATTAGCTGCGCACTTCGCGAATCGCTTGAAGCAACCGACGGATATCGTCGGGGTAAATGTCACCAATATTCCCTATCCGGAAAGTATCTGCATCTGAAATTTTACCCGGGTAGATTACAAATCCTTTTGCTTTAAGCCGGTTGTAGAAATCGGTGAAGTCAAAGTCTGCTTCAGGGTAATAGAAGGACGTGATGATGCATCCTTGCTTGTCGTCAGACAACAAAGTTTGGAATCCGAGCTCCCGCATTCCATCGACAAGCACGCGATGGTTCTCGGCATAGCGTCTGTGGCGAGCGGCAATGCCCCCTTCGGCCTTCAGCTCCTGCATGGCCTGATAGAAGGCGCGCACCACGTGTGTGGGCGAAGTAAAGCGCCATTTGCCGTGTCCCTTCTCCATGGTTTCCCATTGAGCATAAATATCAAGCGACAGCGAGCGCGCGTTGCCCTTTGTGGCCAACATTTTATCCTTCTTTGCGATGATGAAGCCGAATCCGGGAACACCTTGAATGCACTTATTGGCGCTGCTGACCAGGAAATCGATACCTAAGCCTTTCACATCGATGGGCACGCCTGCAAAACTGCTCATGGCATCTACAATGAATGTAATTCCCCGTCCCCGGATGACTTCGGAAACCTCCTCGATACGATTTAAGAGTCCCGTAGTCGTTTCGCTATGCACCATCGAGAGATGCGTGACGTCCGGATTGGCTTCCAAAGCTTCCCGGGCCACCTCGCCCGTTACCAGTTCAGTTTCACTGAGCGAAACCATGACGTAATTAATATGATAGTAATCCGCAATCTGTGCCATGCGTTTGCCATAGGCTCCATTGGCCAAGATCAATAGCTTATCTTGCGGGCGGACGGTTGCCCCGATCGTGGCTTCCACGCAATAGGTGCCGCTGCCCTGTAAAAGGACCGTAGTATATTCCGATTCGTCCAGGCCGGCGATTCCAAGTAAATCATGCCGTAACGGCGTGACGATTCCTTCGTTATAATCTTTATCCCAAGTGCACCAGTCTTGGAGCATAGCCTTCCGAACTGTCTCGGAAGTGCTCAAGGGACCAGGTGTAAGCAACAAATAGTTTCTCTCCATAATAAATCTACTTTTAATGACTTTATTGTTCGTTATTAACCTAATGATTCGAGGTAGGCAGGGAGTTCGGTGATGCTGTTTAACACCGCATCAGCGCCAGCGGCCAACATGCGGGACTGGACCTCCTCCATGCGACGATTTAACTCCTCCGGAGCCAATGCCAAGGTCTCCGCTTCAGTCAATCCCATTTCATTGCTTCCCAAGATGATTCCAACGGACTTCACTTTGGCATTCACACCCTCTTTGATGTCGGCAATCGTATCGCCGCACTTCACCACATAGTCTACGGAAGGTATCTCCAGGTCGATCATGTTCTGGTAAATCATATAGGGATTCGGACGCCCGCCTGGGAGATTATCCGACGTTACGCAATTGTCCACCCGGTACCCGCGAGCCTCGGCCGCCGGGATGACAATGTCCATCATCTGACGCGTATAGCCCGTAGTCGAACCGATCTTGATGCCAGACGCACGGAGCGTCTCCATAGTCTCCACGACACCCGGAATCGGGTCTGCGTATTGTGCCAATGTATCAAAGAGGATTTGCTGGAAATCGGCGTAACGTCCCTGGACGTCCTCCTCAGTGTAATCCCGGCCATATTTAGCCTGAAAAGCCGTCCGCACGCGCTCCAGGTTGAACAGGGCACGTATCTCTTCAATCTTCGTAAGTCCCATGTACATGCGAGTCTCCTCAGCTGTCACAGGCACGCCAATCGCCTGAAAAGATTCGATAAAAGCAGCCACTGGAGCAAAGCAGCCGTAGTCGACAGTCGTTCCGGCCCAATCCATAATGACGCATTTGATGTTTTTTACCTTCATTGTTTCTTCAATTAATCTGTTATTATCTCGTTTATTTACTTATATTCATATGAAAGAGCTGCGGAGCCCTCCGTTGCACGTTGACGGACGCGTTGTTGGGCCAACCAAGCCAAGGCGCCACCAAAAAGCAGGCAACAAACCCCACAAAGTATCGTCACCATGATATTATAGAACCCGATCCAATCCAACTCTGTCACGAAAAGCTCTTTAAATACCAACACAGCCACTGTCCCTACGTATCCGACAAAATCAATCGTCACGATAAAGAACCCCACATTTCCGCGGATATGGAAACAGGACACGAACCGCTCGAAGAAAAGAGTTTGAAAACTCAAATAGACAATATACAACCCCAAACTCTGCGAGAACATCCATGCCAACGGAGAGAGTTGCAACTCCTCATAAAACCGAGCCACTCCAGCCAAGGCGGCACTGCCCACGATGACCATTCCGAGCAGCAAATATAGTACTTTTTCATGATCACGTATCAGTGAAATCAGGATAAACAATCCTAAAATAAGCAACGTCACCACGCCATCTACCCCACTGATTGCCCAAGCCGAAAACTGTGTGGTGTCGACTAAATTCACCAAAAAGTCCTCTTTAATATCACGCACGACCGTTATAAATAGGTTCGCAATAAACAACATCGTCAAAACGGGAGCAAAACGCATCAAAATGTCACGTCGCTGATGTGCATCCATCGGCACACGGGCCGAGCAACAACGCACATCTTCCTGTGTAGGTTCAGGCAAGCAATTGAGCGCATACGCCAACGCCACAAGGAAAAACAAGGCAATACCGCCAATCACCGCAGGCATCCAAAATGCGCTCACGCCCCAACTATTCATTACATATAATCCCGCGGACTTTGCAAAACCGGAACTGAAAGCAATGCTAATCCCCATGATGCTCGCCAAGATGCCACTCACCCGTCGTCCTTCGATAAAACTAAAAATGACACCCCACATGCACCCCAACGCCAATCCATTGAAGAATAAAGCCAAGATATTATAAGGTTCCGGCAACATCGCAAAGCCTAACAAGGCCGCCTCTGCCAGCAAACCCGAAGCCGCAATGAAACGGAAACGATGTTCGCGCTTCATTTCCGAAACCAACTTGATGCCAATGAATTTAGATAACACATAACCCGCAATTTGGATAATGCTCGCGGCCGTTTTATAGTCCATGCCCAAGAACTCCATCCCGTCGAACGTAGCCGCCGTAAACGGTTTCCGAAGCGCATAAACCAATGCGTAAGAGAGCAAAGCCGCACCGCCTGCCCACAGGATAAATAAGATGTTGGATAATTTTCCTCGTTCCATTTTTCTGAGATTCTACTCTGTTTGTTCTTTTCTGGGCGCAAAAGTAGTATGCCCATGTTTCAGAAAAATGTAGACCAAGTGAAGGAGGCGTGACGAATCTATTTCATTTTTTATTACAAGCAAGCCGGGCAAAAATGCCAGATACCTTAGACAAACTTGCATAAACCCGACCAAAAATCCAAAACATCCGGGAAAAGTTCTATCTTTAACCTGCAGATATATATCTTTAGGTTGAAGATATGTATCTTTAAGCTGCAGATATGTATCTTTAGCCTAAAGATAGAACTTTTCCAGGGAGGAAAGAAGTTTTCGTAAGGCAGGAAAGGAAATAGGTCCGGCTATTAGTTGAATTAATTCAATAAATCTTTTTGTGGGAAACATTTATATTTGTCCGATTGTTATTTAATTGTACGAAAAAACAGCATATAGCAATGAAAATAAAACAAATGATTGTAAGCAGCATCTTATTGCTTTCGACAGGGATATCTGCCTGGGCACAAGAGGCATTGACCTTGGAAGCGTGCCGGGATTTGGCCGTCCGAAACAACAAAGAGCTGCAAATCTCGGCCGAAAAGATACGAATGGCAAACGAAGAGAAAAAGGCGGCACGCACGAAATACTTCCCGCAAATCTCGGCCAATGGCGCTTATCTTTGGAATCAAAAGGATTTGAATCTGCTGGATATGGGGAAGCTGAACAGCATGTTGGCTTCTTCGTTGGGCGGATTGGCCGAATTGCCCGCCATCCAGCAGGCTATGGGCGCCGTAGGGGAAGCGCAACATCTGGACATTCAAAACATTTGGGTGGGAAACGTCTCGTTGGTGCAACCGGTTTTTATGGGCGGAAAGATCGTGACCTATAACCAGATTACGAATTACGCAAAAGAGTTGGCCAAGCTGATGAACGCCCAACAACTCCAGGACTTGCTTTACAAAACGGACGAAACCTATTGGCAGGTAGTCCAGTTGGTCAATAAAAAGAAACTGGTAGACGCCTATGTCGATCTGCTTCGCAAGACGAATGAAGATGTATCTGCCCTGATTGAAGAAGGGGTTGCCACGCAAGCGGATGGGCTTTCCGTCAAGGTGAAGCTAAACGAAGCGGAGATGGCACAGACGCAGGTAGACAATGGGTTGGCACTCTCGCGGATGCTTTTGGCCCAGATATGCGGTCTTCCGATGGACGAGCCGCTCCGTTTGGCAGACGAAGCGTTGGATGATTTCCCGCTCCCGGCAGAAGATGGAGTCGCGGTAGATGTAAACGAGGCATTCCTGAACCGGAACGAATTGCAAGCCCTCGACCTGGCTTCGAAGATTTACAAGAAGAAAGAGCGCATCGTGCTGGCGGATTTGTTGCCCAGCGTGGCATTTTCGGCCAATTACTTGGTGACCAACCCCAGCGTATTCAATGGATTTAAGAACGACTTTGGCGGGATGTTCAATGTCGGCGTCATCGTACGCGTGCCGATTACCGCCTGGTGGGAAGGAAGTTATAAGCGGAATGCCGCCCGGGCGGAAACGCGCATCAAACAATTGGAATGGGAAGACGCCCGCGAGAAGATCGAGCTCCAGGTGAACCAATCCGTCTATAAAGTAAACGAAGCCGGGAAGAAGCTGGCCGCCTCGACCCGAAACATGGAAAGCGCGGAAGAGAACCTGCGTTGCGCCAATGTAGGTTTCGAAGAAGGCGTAATCCCTACGCTGAATCTGATGGAGGCACAAACCGCATGGATGTCGGCCCGTTCGGCACTTATCGATGCGCAAATCGAGATGCGTTTGACGCGGGTTTATTTGAATAAAGCATTAGGAAAAGATTTACAAACGAAATAAAAACAGACAAAGATATGAGCGGAAAGAAATACACAGTAAGCAACATGATGCTTACGTTTGGGATTGTACTGGTAGCAGTATTGATAGTAGCGTTGGCGGGATTCTTCTTGTTGACTCCGCCAGAAGAATATATCATGGGACAGGCCGAAGCGACCACGGTACGCGTATCGGGAAAAGTACCGGGGCGCATTGCATCGTATCGCTTTAACGAAGGCGATAAAGTTAAAGCGGGCGATACGTTGGTATTCTTGAAGACGCCCGAAGTCCAAGCCAAATTGCAACAAGTGGAAGCCTTAAAGGCAGCAGCCGAAGCGCAACATGCCAAGGCAATGAAAGGAGCCCGTGAGCAAGAGGTAACAGCCGCCTACGAGTTATGGCAGAAAGCACAAGCCGGATTGACTATAGCCCAAAAGTCGTACGACCGTGTCCGTAATTTGTATGAGAAAGGAGTCATGTCCGCACAAAAGAAAGACGAGGCGGAAGCCAACTACAATGCCATGGTAGCTACCGAGAAAGCCGCCCGTTCGCAATACGAGATGGCCAAAGAGGGTGCCCGCAAAGAGGATAAAGCGGCCGCCGAGGCTTTGGTGAATCAGGCAAGCGGGGCGGTAGCTGAAGTGGAATCCTATGTAGAAGAGAGCGCCTTGGTGGCTCCGATCGATGGTGAAATCATCGAACGTTTCCCGGAAGTAGGCGAATTGGTGGGCACGGGCGCTCCTATCATGAACCTGGCGGACATGAACGACATGTGGGTCACGTTCAGCATTCGGGAAGACCTGTTGGCGAATATCCGCATCGGTCATGAGATAAAGGCGTTCGTCCCCGCTTTGGGCAATCAAGAAGTAACATTGAAAGTATATTATATGAAAGACATGGGCACGTATGCAGCTTGGAAAGCGACGAAGACGGCCGGGCAATACGACGCGAAGACCTTCGAAGTGCGTGCCCGCCCCGTGCAGCCAGTCGAAGGGTTGCGTCCGGGCATGTCAGTGATCTTGAAAGAGCATAAGAAATAAAAGCTATGACAATACGTGATATGATACATAGCATAGGAGACATTGCACGAAGGGAATGCATCCGGATTGCCTCGAAGCCGATCTATCTCTTTACGATGGTGATAGCTCCAGTCATAAGTCTGGTCTTTTTCCTCTCGCTCATGCAAAACGGTTTGCCTACGAATTTGCCTATCGCCGTAGTCGACAGGGACAACTCATCGACTTCGCGCACGCTCATCCGCCAGCTGGATGCATTCGAGCAGACCCAAGTAGCCATGCTGACGCCCTCTTTTGCGGAAGCGCGGAAGGAATTGCAGAAAGGGACGGTCTACGGCATCTTTTATATCCCGGAGGATTTCGAGCAGTTGGCATCGACCGGTAAACAACCGAAGTTGTCCTACTATACCAATGGCGCCTACCTGATTGCCGGTTCGCTTCTCTTTCGGGATATGAAAACGATTTCCGTCTTAGCTAATGCTTCGGTAGGCTTGCAGACTGGCACGGCAAAAGGCATGACGGAGGAAGCCATCATGGGACAGCTGCAACCGATCGTCATCGATACGCACGCCATCGGGAATCCTTGGCTGAACTATTCGGTCTATTTGAATAACACCATCCTGCCAGGCATATTACAGCTGGTCATCTTCATGGTCACGGTATTTAGCATCGGTTCGGAAATCAAACAAGGGACCGCGCGCCGATGGTTGAGCATGGGACATCAATCGTTGTGGGTAAGCATCGTCGGGAAGTTATTGCCCCATACGGTGGTATTTACGTTGATGGGGTTCCTCTTTTGCGCCGTCCTTTACGGGTTTAATGCCTTTCCATTGCAGAGCGGATGGGCACCTATGTTGGTGGCGATATTCTTTTTGGTAATCGCTTCGCAGGCGGTGGGCGTTTTTATGATTGGCACGTTGCCTACGCTCCGCTTGGGGTTGAGTTTTGCCTGCCTCTTCGGGATGATAGCCTTTTCAATCGTGGGCTTCTCCTATCCATTATTGGCAATGGATCCTACTTTACAAGCATTGGGACGTTTGTTCCCCTTGCGCCATTACTTCCTGATCTACGTGGACCAAGCGCTGAACGGGCGGGCTATCTATTACACACTTAGTGAATATATATGGCTGCTGGGGTTCTTGCTCTTGCCTTTCTTGATTAGGAAGAACTTGAAGCAGGCATTGCTTTATTTTAAATATGTTCCATGAAAGGAGAGATTGTGTATGAAACAAATGCTTGATTTCGTAAAGAATGGACTCCGGGATATGTTCCACATCTGGCGAGAGGAATTGAAGAGCGTCTTCAAGGATGAAGGCGTGATGATTTTCTTCTTCCTCGTCCCGTTGGCTTATCCGGTGCTCTATTCTTTTATATATAATAATGAAGTGGTGCACGAGGCAAAGATGGTCGTAGTGGATGCCGACAATTCACCGCTAAGCCGCGAGTTCATCCGTCGGGTAGATGCTTCTTCGGAGGTGAAAGTGGTACAACAGGCCGCCGATCTGGGCGAGGCGCAACGGCTGGTGGATTCGAAAGAGGTATTCGGTATCCTTTCGATTCCAGAAAGTTTCAGTCGAGACCTGCACGCGGGTCGTCAAACCACGGTCTCGCTCTATAGTGACATGAGCGCGCTATTGTATTACAAGGCTTTCTTGCTCACGGCAACGGAAGTATCG
This sequence comes from uncultured Parabacteroides sp., assembly GCA_944325335.1. Lineage (GTDB taxonomy): Bacteria > Bacteroidota > Bacteroidia > Bacteroidales > Tannerellaceae > Parabacteroides. The sequence continues at coordinate 76,437 of CALUZR010000004.1, forward strand.
CTCGATATGGGCGCTGAATGGACCGCGCGCAACCATCCGCAAAGTACCGAACAGCTCCAGGCCATCGCCGTGCAGCCCATCCCGTCTGAGAATATCGTGATGTTCAATACGCAAAACGGCTTTGCCAGCTTTCTGGTACCGGCTATCCTCGTGTTAGTGATCCAGCAGACGTTGATATTGGGTATCGGCATGAGCGGCGGGACGGCACGCGAACGGAACCGCTTCCATACGCTTGTCCCCATGATGAAGCATTACCACGGGACGCTGCGCATCGTAGCGGGAAAGAGCCTGGCTTACTTGTCGCTCTATGTGTTTGTATGCTTGTGGGTGTTTATCCTCGTGCCGCGCTTCTTCTCGCTCCCGCAAATCGGGCAACCGCTCGACGCGCTGTTGTTCCTTCTCCCTTACCTCTTGGCGTGCATCTTCTTCTCGATGACGCTGTCGGTATTCGTGCGAGACCGCGAGTCGCCCATGTTGCTTTTTGTCTTCACCTCCGTCACCCTGGTCTTCATCTCCGGTATTTCATGGCCGATGTACGCCGTGCCTCCTTTCTGGAAGGCAGCAGGATATGTATTTCCGTCAACGGCCGGCATCCAGGGCTTTGTGAAAATCAATACGATGGGGGCGACGCTGAACGAGGTGGCGCACGAATACCGCACGCTCTGGATGCAGACGGGCATTTACTTCCTTACGGCCTGCGCAGTGTATCGGTATCAAATCATAGCTTGCCGCAAGCGGCTCATTGCGCGGTATCGGGAGATGAAGGCGGCTTCTGGACGGTAAAATATGTTCCCGACAGCTATCCAGAACATATTTACACCCGCGGATGTGTTCCCGACAGCTATCCGGAACACATTTGCACCCGCGGATGTGTTCCCGACAGCTGTTCGGAACACATTTACGCCCACGGATGTGATCTCGACAACTATCCGGATCACATTTACGCCCGCGGATGTGTTCCCGACAGCTATCCGGATCACATTTACGCCCGCGGATGTGTTCCCGACAGCTGTCGGGAACACATTTTGCCTATCTGGAGTGAAAAATCATAAGTAATAAGGCGCAACGAGGGCGGCAAATTCCTCGGTGTAGCGGCGCGGCTCCTTTTCGATCGTCAAACGGGTTGGAAAGGAGCTTTGTTTTTGTCGCGAAAGGCTTACCAGCAGGCGTTTGGGTTGCGAGGTCGGAGTCGGATAGACATGCGTCTCGCGATTGATAAAGAGCTCCTCATGGTAGGCAATCTCCTGCAAAAGCGCGCGCTGGCTGAACGGCAGGATGAGGTGCAACGTCCCCTCGTCGGCCAACAACCGTTTGCTGTCTGCGACGAGCCGATGAAGCGGGAGCGAGTCCGCGTGGCGAGCCTGCGCCCGTTGCTTATCGGGGCATTTCAGCGAATCGACAAAGAAAGGCGGATTCGAGACGATGCAATCGTAGGTGCGCCCTTCGGCCTGTTCGTCGGCAAAGCGGGCGAGGTCGGCGTGGACTACGCGTATCTTCCCGGCAAAAGGGGAACGTGCTACATTCTCGCGGGCCTGCAGGCAGGCATCGGCATCGATGTCGATCGCGTCGATGAGGGCGTCGGTCCGTTGGGCGAGCATGAGGGCGATGAGTCCCGTCCCGCAGCCGATGTCGAGGATGCGCTCTGCCCCGTCGCAAGCACACCACGCCCCGACGAGGACGCCATCCGTCCCCACTTTCATGGCGCATTTGTCGTGCCAGACGGTAAATTGTTTGAATTTAAAGTATGGATTTGACATATTCTTTCGATTGTTGCATGCAAAATTAGCATAGATTCTCTATTTTTTCGTACCTTTGGCGGCGATTTATTGGAAATGTTTTTAGAAAAACAGTTTATTCCCTGTAAATAACAACTTTAGAAGTGTATGAAGACGAAGAAAAATATGTATCCATCTGTTTCTCTTTTTGATAATTTGGAAGAACCGGTAGGAATCGTGGTGCCTATCCTGACGGATTGCGACGCCGACGAAGATTTCTCGTATGGCATCGACAAGGTGGGCGATGAACTGCCTATCCTTCCGCTTCGGAATCTGGTGCTTTTCCCCGGTGTGGCGATGCCCATCATCATAGGGCGGGAGAAATCCATGAATTTGATTAAGGACTGCATGAAGCGGAAAGCGCTGGTGGGCGTAGTTTGCCAGCGCGACGTGGAAATCGAGGAACCCGTCCGTGCCGATTTGTATGATACGGGCGTAGTGGCCGAGATCATCCGCGTACTGGATATGCCTGATGGTTCTACAACCGTTATTTTACAAGGAAAGAAACGCCTCGCCTTGCACGAACTGACGCAGGAAGACCCCTATCTCCGGGGAACCATCACCTTGCTCGACGATAAGATGCCGAAGGTACAGGACAAAGAATTCAAGGCCCTGATCGCCGCCAATAAGGATTTGATGCTCAAGATGCTGATGACAGCAGCCGAACCGCAGCGGGAAATTGTCTTCTCGCTGAAGAACAACCGGAACGCCATGTATGTGGTCAACTTCGGGTGCGCGAACCTGGTCCCGGATAATGGCGAACGGCAAATGCTCCTCGAGATAGACGAGCTGAAGGGCCGCGCCTACAAATTGCTTTCGTTCCTGAACCGCGAGAACCAGCTCTTGGAACTCAAAGCCAATATCCAAATGAAGACGCAAGAGGATCTGGACAAGCAACAAAAGGAATATTTCCTCCAGCAGCAGATTAAAACCATCCAAGAGGAACTGGGTGGCAACACGAGCGACCACGACGTGCAAGAACTGAAAGAGAAAGCCAAGAAAAAGAAGTGGCCCGACTTCGTCGCCGAAACGTTCGACAAGGAGCTGCACAAGTTGCAACGCCTCCATCCGCAATCGCCGGACTATTCCGTGCAGATGCAATATGTGGAGACGATCGTCAACCTCCCCTGGGAGACCTACTCGACGGATAATTTCAACCTCGCCCATGCCCGCCGCGTCTTGGACCGCGACCATTACGGACTGGAGAAGGTGAAGGAGCGCATCATCGAACATCTGGCGGTATTGAAGCTGAAGCAGGATATGAAGTCGCCCATCCTCTGCCTCTACGGGCCTCCGGGCGTGGGCAAGACGTCGCTCGGCAAATCGATTGCCGAGGCATTGGGAAGGAAATACGTGCGGATGTCGCTCGGCGGCCTGCACGACGAGGCGGAGATCCGCGGGCATCGGCGGACCTATATCGGGGCGATGTGCGGCCGTGTCATCCAGAACCTCCAGAAGGCGGGGACTTCGAATCCGGTCTTCGTATTAGACGAAATAGACAAGGTGTCAAGCGAGTTCAAGGGTGATCCGGCTTCGGCGTTGCTCGAAGTCCTGGACCCGGAACAGAATTCCACCTTCCATGATAACTACCTTGACATCGACTACGACCTGAGCCATGTGATGTTCATCGCAACGGCCAACAATCTGAACACCATCTCCCAGCCCCTCCTCGACCGCATGGAATTGATCGAAGTGAGCGGATATATCCAAGAGGAGAAGGTGGAAATCGCTGCCAAACACCTCATCCCGAAGGAGGCCGAGGCGCACGGGTTGGATAAGAAGGAAGTGAAATTCCCCAAGAAAACCATCCAGGCCATTATCGAATCCTACACGCGGGAAAGCGGCGTGCGCGAGCTGGACAAGAAGATTGCCAAAGTGATGCGCAAATTGGCTTACAAGAAAGCGTCCGACGATTCCTGCCCGGCACAGATCAAACCGGAGAACCTCTACGAATATTTGGGTGCCATCGAGTACACGCGAGACAAATATCAAGGCAACGAGTATGCAGGCGTGGTGACAGGATTGGCTTGGACGGCTGTCGGTGGCGAAATCCTCTTTGTCGAGACCAGCCTGAGCAAAGGCAAGGGCAGCAAGCTGACGTTGACGGGCAACTTGGGCGACGTCATGAAGGAATCGGCCATGCTCGCACTCGAATACATCCATGCCCATGCGGCCCAATTCCAAATTCCGGAAGAGATGTTCGAGACTTGGAACGTCCATATCCACGTCCCTGAAGGCGCGATTCCAAAGGATGGACCCAGTGCGGGCATCACGATGGTGACGTCGCTCGTCTCGGCCTTTACGCAACGAAAAGTACGGAAGAACCTCGCCATGACGGGCGAAATCACGCTCCGTGGCAAAGTGCTCCCCGTAGGCGGCATCCGCGAGAAAATATTGGCGGCCAAGCGTGCCGGCATCGACGACATCATCCTTTGCACCGAGAACCGCAAAGACATCGAAGAGATCAAGCCGGAATACCTCAAAGGCATGACTTTCCATTACGTAAGTGACATCCAAGAGGTTATCCAACTCGCTCTGTTAGACGAAAAAGTCGCGAATCCGCTCTTTTAACCCCTTTTTATACGCAATTCCTTCACGTAGCGTTACGAGACATAGGTGAGTTCACGCAAAACCTTCCCGCAGCACTACGGGAAGGAATTGTGTCCACGCAAAAGCCTCTCGTAGCGCTACGGCAAGGAATTGCGTATACACAAAACCGCCTCGTAGCACTACGGGAAGAGATTGCGTATACGCAAAACCGCCCCGTAGCACTGCGGGAAGGTTTTGCGTGAACTCACCTATGTCCCGTAACGCTACGCGGCGGTTTTGCGTCAGGTCCCTTATCTTTTGGGAGACCTATCCTTAGTTCAACTTCCGAATCGGGTCGTCGTACATAATCTGCAGACTATCCAATTCGTGGCGCATCTGTTCCTTCACTTCGGCATACGAGGGGTCGTCGTAGACGTTGTGGAGTTCTTGGGGATCTTCCTTCAGGTCGTAGAGTTCCCATTTGTCGATGTCGTTGTAGAAGTGGATGAGTTTGTAACGGTCGTTGCGAACGCCGTAATGACGCTTCACCATGTGCTCCGCAGGATACTCGTAGAAGTGGTAATACAACGAAGTACGCCAATCCGCAGGGTTCTCGCCTTTCAGGAGCGGGAGAAGGGATACGCCTTGGATGTCTTCGGGCACAGGCGCTCCTGCCAATTCGAGGAACGTGGGGGCATAGTCAATGTTCTGCACCATCTGGTCGATAGTCCCCTTCTTGCCGCCCGGGAGCCGCATGACGAGGGGCGTATGGAAAGATTCTTCGTACATAAACCGCTTGTCAAACCAGCCATGCTCGCCCATGTAAAAGCCTTGGTCGGAGGTGTAGACCACGAGCGTATTCTCGGCCAAACCAGCCTTGTCGAGGTAGTCGAGGACACGGCCCACGTTGTCGTCCAGCGATTTCAATGTCTTCAAGTAATCACGCATATAGCGTTGGAACTTCCATTCGTATAAATCCTTTCCCTTCAAGTTCGCTTTCTTGAAGTCCTCGATAATCGGATTGTAGAAAGCATCCCATGCGGCACGTTGCGCTTCGTCCATCCGGCTTAACATGCCATCATACGTTTGTGCCAAATCCGGGTTGCCTTCGGCGCCTATCATCTTGAGGTCGTAGACGAGGTCCATGTCTTTCAGGATGCTCATCTCCTGGGCGGCAGCGGCAGGCCGGCCCTCATAGTCGTCGTAGAAGGTATCGGGGATGGGGAAGGTCTTGTCTTCGTAGAGACGGAGGTTGCAGGTATCGGCCATCCAGTTGCGATGCTGCGCTTTGTGGTGGATCAGGAGGCAGAAAGGTTTGTTCTTGTCGCGCTGATTTTCCATCCATTCGATGCTCTTGTCGGTAATGATGTCCGTCAGGTAACCATGTACCTGCACCGTATCGTTCTGTTGCGTGATGAAGTCAGGATTATAATAGCTCCCTTGGCCTGGCAGGATTTCCCAATGGTCGAAGCCCGTGGGAAGGGTTTCGAGGTGCCACTTGCCAATAAGCGCCGTCTCGTATCCCGCTTTTTGAAGGAGCTTGGGGAAGGTCTGCTGCGAACCATCGAACTTGCAATTCGTATTATCATAGAACCCGTTCTTGTGGCTATGCTTGCCCGTAATCATGCAGGCGCGGCTTGGGCCACTGAGGGAATTGGCCACGAAACTGTTGGTAAACAATACGCCTTCTTCAGCGATGCGGTCGAGGTTGGGCGTATGGGCATAACGCTTGTCGTAGCAACTCATCATTTGGGCCGTATGGTCGTCTGTCATGATGTACACGATGTTGAACGGCTTCTGTTCGGTCTGTTGCTGCTTGGGTTGGCAAGCGGTAAAGATTGCCCCTCCTGCCAAAGGAAGAGCGGCTGCGGTAAGTAAATGAACTTTTTTCATGGGGTGTATCTATTTTTAGAATGTAAATTTCTTGACGGTAAAAAGATAAGTCAGCTTGGCACTGATGACTTGCGAAGCCGACCTGGAGAAAGGATCCTCCCTCCTGCTATTGAATATATCGCCCAAGGCATAATAATATCGCCCTTCGAGGAGGAACGAACCGATGCCCGTACGCACCTCCAACCCAGGTCCGCCACACAAGCCCCAATCGAATTTCTTCTGCACGGGGAGGTCGTGTTGCTCATTATGGCGATTGGGCGCATCGTCCGGGCCTAAATTGCTATGCGTGCTTTCGCCCAAAGCATATCCAATCTTCGGTCCCAGGTTGAAGAAAAAGCGCACCCGATCGCTTCCAAAGTAAATATGCGTCAGGAAAGGCAGCTCGATGTAGTTAATCGTACGGCTATATTCGAACTGGGGTTGCTCTTCGAACTTCTCCTTCCATCCCTGTTGGGCGTAGTTCAATTCTGCTTGCAAGCCGAGGTTCTTCTCCGTAATCCAACGGGCAACGATGCCTCCTGTATAGCCTTGCTTCATGCCTTTCGCTACGCTGGGCGAGAAGGTAACGCTCGAAAAGGTCACGCCAAACGAACCTCCTACCGCGACCTCTTGCGTGAAGTCTTTCTTTTGTGCCCAGCCATTTGCCACGCAAGCCAAGCTGCATAACCCTACAAGTACGATCCGTATGTTCCGTTCCATCCTCATCATTCGCGCGTTACTGTATAGTCTTTTTGGTAATGGACAATGAAGATATTGGTATTGATGAAGCCGCCCCAGTTGTTCACCCGATGGAAATCGAAACCCGTCTGGATAGGTTGGTAACGGATATCATCCAACCGTTCCTCGAAGTTTGCCCCATAGCGATTCATCGCGCCAAAGAAGAACATGCCCGTATCGAAGCCCAAGATGCCATACTTGGGATAGGTGTTGATCAAATCTTTGCTATACCACGTCTTGAACTTATCATAGAAATCATGCATGGGCTGGCCCAAGTTGTCGGCATAGAAATTACTATATATATAGGTATCGAGCACGTAGAAGTCCTCCAACGCGTCGCGCACGTAAGTTTGCCATTCCGGATACCCGAACATCGCGACCGTATAATCCGTCTGCGTTTCGGCGAGCATCCGGAGCGGAGTCTTGATCTGTTGCAATGCCTCGAAGGATGAAGAGGTCGGGATGACTACATTCCTTCGCCCATCCTCCATATAGAGCGAATCGATATCCTCTGCAAAGGTCTCGCGGTTATAACCCATCTCTTTGTAAGGCACGTTATGCTCCTTCAATTCAGCCTTGAAGGTCTGGATAAATTCCTTCTTCTCCTCCTTATCAGGGGTATTCACGAAGATGATATTGTCGTTTGCAAAGAGCTTCCTTCCCCGTTCGGCCGCTTTCGAATAGAGGTAAGAATGGGGCGTATTGACTTGGAAGACGCAAGCATTCGAGAGCACATCGTCGTTCTTCGAGGTGAAGGGAATGACATATTTGATGTCGTGCTCCTTGGCAAAGTCGGCAATGAGTTTGATTTGGTCGTTCTGCACGGCCCCGATGATGAGATTGACGTTCGGAAGCGTCGGACCTGTCAGGATTTCTTCGATATGTTTCGTTCCATTTCCCGTATTAAACACAGACAAATCCAACGAATATCCTTGGCTTCGTAAACTATCAATTGCCAACAGCATCCCTTCGTAATATTCGATGAATCGGGAGGAAGCCGCCCCTCCTTGGTTCGGATTGAACGGAAGCAGCAACGCGACCTTCAATCCATCCAACCGTTCCACCGACTTAGGTGCGTCCAAAAGGGCATTCACGGCTGTTTCCGATTCGATAACCATCTCCGACGAGGAGGATGATGAGGAAGAGGCAGGCAACGAGGTTACAGGCGACACAGGAATCCGAATCACCATCCCCGCCTTCACTCCCTTCTTCAACGCAGGGTTCAGGCGTATCAGTTCGTAGCTCGATACTTTGAACTTGCGGCAGAGGCTGTACATGGTCTCCTTGCGCTGCACTTCGTAGGTGATTTCCTTCTTCTCCGCCTCGACGGGGGCAGCAGACGAAGCTTGGCTCTTCAGGTCGTTATCTACCTCCACAGGGATACGAATCGTCCGCCCCGCACGGAATGTCTTCGTCGACAAACCCGGATTCGCTTCGACGATATGCTGCGCAGGCACTTTGTATTTCATCGACACGGCATACAGCGTTTCTTTGGGTTCTATCGTATGGAAGGTGTAGGTTTCCGTCTCTGCACCTTCCCGGAACGAGGCTTTCTCCTGCGGGACGAGCAACACCTCTCCCGCCCGGATACCTTCCCGACTGCCAGGATTGAGTTTGTAGATAGCTTCTGTCGATACGCCATACATCGTCGCGATGGCATACACCGTTTCGCCCGCCTCGATGGTATGGCGGAACGTCTTATCGCTTTGAGCAGAGATACTCACGCTTGCCAACCCGACGAGACAAGCCACTATACACGTTTTAAATCGCATCATTTTCTTTCTGTTTACGCCGACAAAGGTAATCATTTAGCTTTAAATAACAGTATGCCGCGCGGCTTTTTGCATTTGAAATGGGTAAAAAAGCGTATCTTTGCCTTGGGTTGATAAAGATAAACAATGACTATATTCGACGAATATAAAAATAGCCAAGAGACATATAGCATTTCCCCTTCTTTGTTGTGGGAATACGATTTATCTCATTTTGACTGGTGGAAATCACGTAAAATTGTCGTACAACGTATCCTCGAACGAGGATGGCTCAAAGACTATTACGCGGCATTCCACCTATATGGAGGCATTGAAGGATTTCGAGAAATCATCAAAGAAATACCCTATTTATCCCCCAAAGACATGAACTTTGCCTGCATTGCTTTTAATTTGAAAAAGGAGGAACTTACATGCTACACACGGAAACAATTGAGGGAACAACTCTTCAACTCTTAAAAAACCTGCAAGGAGAACAATTATTGTCCACATTCAATCTGGCAGGAGGAACGGCTCTTTCTCTTTATTTGGGACATCGTAAATCCATTGATTTGGATTTATTTACCCCTTACTCTTTTGATACGCCTAAATTAAAAAACTATTTGGAAAAGGTTTATGATTTTCGCACTGGTTACATGGAAAAAGATACATTGAAAGGTACTATCATGGGTATCAAAATAGATTGTATCACCTATGCTTATGACACATTAGAAAGTCCTTATACGGAAATGGGAACTTCGATGAAGATATCGTGATGCTTAATACCTCTTTCCAATGGGGAAAAATTGAAAGGAGATTAATTGCTATGACCCAAGACCAAAGCCAAATTTTTTCTTCTACACCATTATAATTCTCTTTGTCCACTTTCCGGGCAAAAATTGCGTGTTTATGAGAAAAAAACACGCATTTCTTATGGCTATTTACATTTTATTTCCTACTTTTGCCCCGAAACACTAATAAAACATAATTACATCTATGCGAAAGACCCTCTTTATAATGGCCTTTAGCTCATTATCATTCGGACTTTTTGCCCAGACCAAAAGTTTATCCGAAGATAAGGGCGCGGTCGTAGGCATTAAGACGAATGCCCTTTATTGGGCAACAGTAACTCCCAACCTGGGAGTCGAGGTACGTTTAGCCCCAAAATGGACGTTGGAGGCTGAAGTCGGATTGAACCCTTTCACGGGCAAGAACGACGACAACAGTTTCGGTAAATCTATCAAACATTTTCGCTTGCATCCCGAAGTGCGGTATTGGTTCTGCGAAGCCTTTCACCGTCATTTCTTGGGGCTTCATGTGCCTTATCTGATTTATAATGTATCCGACATCGACCTCCTCGGGACGGAGAACGAACGCCACCAAGGTTGGGGAACGGGCGTCGGACTCAGCTATGGATACAGCTGGGTAGTAGGCAAACATTGGAACATCGAAGCCACGGTAGGCGTAGGGTATCTGTACTTGGAATCCGAGAAGTATCCCTGTGCGAACTGCGGACAGAAAATCGAGACAGTCAAGAAGCATTACGTCGGCCCTACGCAGGCTGCCGTAAGCGCCATTTATGTTTTCTAACTCAAATCAGGTAAGGTCATGAGAAAGTTTATCACATTATGTATGTGTGGCTGCGCTTGTATGTTGCAGGCACAAGAGGCTACATTCATTGTCAAGGAGAAATCGGCAGAACGCGTAGGGGAAAACTTGGCCGTTACGATGCGCATCGACATCAGCGACATGGAGATTCCGAAGAACCGTTCGGTCGTCTGCACGCCTCTCATCGAATCAGGCGACAGCCTCCGGGCGTTGCCTTCTATTATATTAAATGGTAAAACGCGCCATATCCTGTATGAGCGCATGGAACGCCAGACGAGCGGACAACCTACCGAGTATGAATACCGCCGCTTCAATGGCGAGGAACAGCAAATCGAGTACCAAATCTACACCCCATACGCCGATTGGATGAAGCGTTCGGAGGTCTCGATCGTCCTCGACGAATGCGGATGCGGTTGGGAAGCTTTGCAGAGCAACAAGTCCCCGCTCTTCGCGCTCCGCTTCGAGCCAGTCGTGCTCCGTCCTGCCCTCGCGTATGTAACGCCGCAAGCCGAGGCGGTCAAAGCACGGCAAGTAGCCGGCAGCGCGTACTTGGATTTCCCCGTCAACCAGACCACCATCCAGCCTGATTACCGGAACAACCCGGCCGAATTGGACAAAATCAAGAAGGGCATTGAGGCGGTTCGGAACAATAAGTTTGCCACCATCACGGCGGTGTCGATCAAAGGCTATGCTTCGCCCGAAGGCGGTTATGCAAACAACGCCCGACTGGCAGAAGGACGTGCCGAAGCGTTGCTGGAATACGTGGAGAGCCTCTACGACTTTGGCAACGCACGCATGCGGGTAGATTCTGAACCCGAAGATTGGGAAGGATTGGAAAAAGCCGTTGAACAAAGCAACTTGCCCGACAAGGCCGAACTCCTCGCCATCATCCGAGCCGACGAACCAGCGGATTACGACCAGCGCGAGTGGAAACTCAAGACGCTGAACGGCGGCACGTCGTATCGCAAGCTCCTGAGCGAGGTCTATCCGTCGTTACGCCATTCGGATTATACGGTCGACTTCACCATCCGCAATTTCACGGTCGACGAGGCGAAGGAATTGGTCTTCACCGACCCGTCGCAGCTTAGCTTGAACGAGATGTTCCAAGTGGCGCAGACCTACGAAGCCGGGAGCGCGGAGTTCAACGAAGTATTCGAGATTGCCGTCCGCATGTATCCGAACGACCCGGTATCGAACCTCAACGCCGCCATCAGCGCCGTGCAAGCCAAGCAGTTCGACAAGGCACGCCGTTACCTAGCCAAAGCACAGGATTGTCCGGAGAAGCAACTCGCCGAAGCCGCCCTCTTCATGCACGAAGGTAAGCTGGACGAAGCGGAATCCCTCTTGAACACCCTGAAAGATACGCCATCCGTATCCATCCAGGCGAATAAAAACTTGAAGCAAATCGAGGCGAAAAGGAACGAATAACCCAAGGAGTTTGGAAAGGCACTCTTTCCGCCTAAGGAAAGGCATCCTTTCCAGAGAAGGAAAGACACCCTTTCCACTTCGGGAAAGACAATCTTTCCGCTGGGGGAAAGCGTTACCTAACGTTAGGCAAGACCTTTACCAAGGGTTTGGTAAGACCCTTACCAAGCATTAGGTAAGACCTTTATCCCAAGTTCCTTTATCAGTTTAAAGAAGAATCATTAATAGTATCTATATGAACAATAACAGATTAAATACATTTAAGCCTTTCTTCCCGCTCCTCTTCGGCTGGATGCTGGCGGCTTGCTCTGACGACCTCCAGACGGGAAACGGGACGGGCACGGAAGGCATGGACGCGGACGGCTCGTGGTTCTCGCTTGCCGTAACGGCTTCGTCTGGCAACTCGACCCGGGCGAATCCGACGGGCGGCGAACCGGGCGATGGTTCCGAGACGGGCTTCGATTACGAGAACCGCATCGACAACCTCCTCGTCCTCTTTTATCAGGCCGACAAGCAGAGCAATGCGCCTGCCGATACGCCGATTGACAAGATATTTTACTTCGACCGCGAACAGATGGAAGGCAATAACCGCACCGAGCCGGTTCCAGTCAACCTGCCTGCCGGCGAGTATGACCTTTTGGTCGTGACCAATACGGGCGACATCCGCTCCTCGCTCCAAGGCAAGACATTGGGAGGCATTCGCGATTACCTGCTCACCTCGGCTTGGCAAGAGAAGGGCGGCGCGTATTCCCACTTCGTCATGACCTCGGATGGGCATACGGACGACACCGTCACTCTTTGCGGCAATCCGAAGGATGAACCGGCCAATGCAACGGTCGAGGTAGAACGCGTGGCGGCCCGTATCGATTACCGCGCGGCTTCTACCTTATATAATATAGTAGATGAAACGTACGGACGGGGCAAAGCTACCATCACGGGTGCTGTGATCCTAAACAAGATGGCGGCGGGCTCGTATCTCTTGAAGCGGGTGGCGGCTCCGGTCAATGGTTCGCTTACGACCTCCTCGCCTATCACCTATTTGGGCGATGAACTCCCGACGGAAGGCGGCGCACAGCGGAACTTCGTAGTCGACCCCTGGACGCTCCACAAGACACAGGCCAACATTTCCCGCAATGCGTTCAATCCCGCTGCGCCAGGTGCAGGCGACCGTCCGGCCGAAGCACTGTATGATAACTACTATACTCCCTACAGCACCGACTATACATCTTGGGAAAAGGCAATTACGGAAGGTGAAAAGGTAGGCGATTGGTATCGCTTGGGTTATACGATGGAGAATACCTTAAGAAGAGAAGCCCAAGTAGATGCGTACCGCACGATGGTCGTCTTCCAAGCCCGCTATACGCCGGATGGCTACGAGGAGGGCGAGACCTTCTACCGTGTCCGCGACGAAATCTTCCCGACGCGCGAAGAAGCGGAAGCGGCGGCCGAAGGGACGAATGCCCTCATCCGCACCTACCATAACGGACTTTGTTACTACGTATGGCGTGTCCGTCATTCAGACGATGAAGACCCAAGCGAAGATGGCATCATGGAATATGGCATTGTCCGCAACAACATCTACCGCCTCCTCGTCTCGGATATCTATGGCTTAGGCGACGAAGTGCCTTTCGCTCCTGAAGAGCCGACGGATGAACCGGATGAGCCGGATAATCCAGACCCCGAAGAACCGGATCCGGATGAACCCGATAATCCAGACAATCCAGATGACACTGACGATCCAGATGAACCGGATTATCCCGACTATCCAGATAATCCAGATCCCGAAGAACCGGAAGATATCAAGGTGGAAGTCACGGTAGAAGACTGGACAGAATTAGACCATAAAGATGTTTACTTATAAAGACGTTTTTAATTATTACCTTTTAATTATTAATTGATCAAACATGAAACTATACAATACATTACGAACTCTCCCGCTCCTGGCCGGCATGATGCTTGGAGCGGCGTCGTGCGACTATATCCACGAAGACCTTGAGCCGTGCGACCATTTCCTGCATTTCAGCTATACCTATAATATGAAAGAGGCAGACGCCTTTGTGCCTGAAATGACGAACCAAGCTACCGCCAAGCAGGTGGAACTCTTTATCTACGACGCGGAAGGCAAATACCTCTCCTCGAAAACGGTATCGGGCGCCGAACTGGAAGCCAACCAGGTGAAACTGGATTTGCAACCGGGCTCGTACCAACTCCTCGCGTGGGCAGGACTGAACGAGACGGACTATACGTGGACGAAGCCCACGGCCGACTCCACTATCGAAGATTGGCAGATGGCGGTAAAGCAGACGGACGGCGAAGTGAGCCGCGAGCTCCTCGGTCTGTTCCAAGGCTCCATGAAGCTGGAGATTCCGTCGGGAGGCGAGACCAACACCGAGTTTCCGATGGTGAAGAACACGAACAAGATCCGCCTCGTCCTCATCGACGCCAATAGCGGCACGGGCTTGCAGGCGGAAGACTTTACCATCTCGGCCACTACGCAGAATGGCGACTTGGATAGTAAGAACCAGCCCATCTCGACCGAGGCCCTCACCTGGTTGCCTTATTATAAAGGTATAGAGACGGTAAAAGATGCGAACGGCCAAACGGCCTACCAGGCGGTCTGCGCCGAACTGAACACGCTCCGCCTCCTGGACGGCACCGAGACGTCGCTTCGCCTGTCGCACCGGGACGAGGCCGAACCGTTCCTCGACGTGAACCTCACCGACCTCCTCTTACTTACTAAGATGGAATCGCACGACATGGAGGCGCAGGAATACCTCGACCGGCAGGACGAGTACGTGATTATGCTCTACCTCGACACGACCGGCGGCAAGGCGCATTGCCTTGAAATCGTCGTGAACGACTGGACCATACGACTGGATGACGTAAACTTAGGCAAATAAGGAGGAGACGCGATGAAATACAAGAATTACATAAAGCTCGCCGCCCTCCTACCGCTCCTTGCCCTCCTCGGATGCGAAGCCAATGAGACGCCGGGTGCGGAAAGCCAAGAGACTGTGCCCGTCACGATCCGGCTGGGATTGGAGAAGGATGGGTTGAGTACGAGGAATTCAGCAGATGAATTAGACGGCGAAGATGAAGATGCTATATTAGCTGCTGAAAGTACAATTAATACGATTGATGTATATGTAGTAAATAGTGATGGCAGTTATGTAGTATTAGATAAAGATGATTTTGGCGATGATAATATTGCCACTATCGAAAGTTTACCCACAGGGAGAAAACGAGTTTATGCCATTGCCAATCTTCCGAAAGCATCTGAAGAGTTCGAACTTGAAGATATACAAGCAAATCAGTCGGTAGATGCAATTAATGAGGTTACAGATGAACATCAATTTGTACCCATGTCTGCCGATACGACTTGGCATATCGAATCCTCTCAACCAACTTATACGGTAAACTTAATTCGGATGTTGGCAAAGATGGATGTTACAATCATCGACCATAGAGAAAAAGGACAAGAAACTCGTGCAAGTGGGAACCATAAACTCACCATTAAAAAGCTATTGCCACATGAAACAAATTTGTTTAGAAAGGCACATGGAGCTATTGAGTTTCCCGATGGCATTGACTTTGCAGATTGGACATGGGATGAGATTAATTATAATGATACAGAAAATAACAAGCCTAAAGCACATTATGATCACTTCTATTTACATGAATCGAAGCCTAATGATGTAGAAGCTTTTAATCTGACTTTACATGATGGGGAAAAAGAGCGAAAAGGATCTTTCCATACAGAACTTTACCGCAACCATTATTTCCCGTTGATTATCCATCTAACAGATTACGCATTGGCTTTTTCTGGCTCTTACGAATTAGCCCCCATTGGTGTTGAACCTTTTGAAGTTGAGATAACAGCTGACGGTTATACAGTAGTATTACCAGAAGGTTGTAGTAACGTCGACATGAAGATAACTTTAAAGTATGAAGGGGAAGATGTAACATCTACCGTTAATTGGAATGTACAAGAAAGCGGTGATTTAGAGGAATTGGAGGTAAGCACGGATAATGGATTATCCATTACTTGCGACAAACTAACAGCCCTTCCAATTGGCACAAAGACATTGCATCTAACAACTACGTATGATGGCAAAAACCTCGAATTCGATGTAACTATCAAGGTTCGCGAATTAGGAAATACAGAATGGACGAAGTCGGCAAATGCTTCCCAAGCCCCCCAACCCATCATCATCGAACTCTAAAGCAAAAGAAGCAGATGAAAGGGTGTTTAGGCGAAAAGATAGGGAGATCGGGAAAATACCAAAGCGTGGTACAGGGAATACCAGGGACTGAAACAGGGAATACCAGCCTATGGTAGGGAGCGTACCAGCTTAGGAAATTAGTAAGACATGCTTAACAACGAAATGAGATGAAACGAAATAGTTACATACCACCTTGGTTTACGGCCTCGCACGTGCGTGCCCCGGACAAACCGCCGTAGCCATCCGACGACGAAGGGAAAGCGTTTCCTTCGGGCATAAAACGAACATGTTGTGTCAAAAAACGTCTGCTTCGACGGGGAAGAATTACGGAAATTTTCCTTACCTTTGTCACATCAACAAATAAATAAGGGCAAAGCTATGGAAACAACGATTTCTTTAAACAATTTGTTGCATCAAATCTTGGGCTTGTCGCTCACAGACCAGGAATGGTTGGTCGGCAAAGTGCAAGAAAACATCTGCAAACAAGAAGCGACGGAGCGCATAAGCGAAGAGGAACTACTGGCAAAAATAGATGCCGGGCTGAAAGATGTCAAAGCAGGCCGAGTACGCCCGCTGGAGGAAGTACTTAAAGAATTGGAAAATGCAGTATAGCATCGGTTCGGCTGATTCGTTCACCAAAGAACTCAAGCAATTGCACAAACGCTATCCTTCGATACTGGAGGATGTGAGGGCGTTGGGCATTGAGCTCCTTTCCAATCCTACTTTAGGCGAAAGTCTGGGCGGCGGATTGCGTAAAATCCGCATGTCCATTGCCTCCAAAGGTAAAGGCAAACGTGGTGGCGCGCGGGTGATTACCTTCACCGCCATCGTATCGGTAGATGAAACAAAAATCACATTGCTGACCATCTACGACAAGGCTGATATTTCCACCCTCTCTATCGCGAAACTCCAAGAATTGCTCAAGAAAAACGGGTTGAAATAACCCACACCGGCTGGCCGCTTTTGCTTGGCGGCTGGTCTTTCTCCCCTTCCCCACCCAAAAAGACGGAGAGACACAACCCCAATAATAAGTAAAAACAACGGAAAAAGAGCCGTGCCGGAAGACCTCCTAAGGCAAGGTCCGGACAGGTATAAGAAGTGTCACCGACACTTATAAGAAGTGTCACCGACACCTATAAGAAGTGTCGCGGACACTTATAAGAAGTGTCAACACCCCGCCTGAGACCCCTCGCCCAGGAGCCGCCGAGGCACCGTCCTTTCCGACATAAATCATTCAATCACACTAATAAGACATTCAAAAATATGAAACGACAGAATATATACAAACAAATCGCCCTCTCCCTGCTGCTGCTGGTTGGTATGGCTGGGAATAGTTTGGTTTGGGGGCAGACTGATCCACCACAGTATGTGACGGGAGATAAGTATAAATTGGTTCCACCTCCTACTACTTTTGGGAATTTTCAAGTTTATCCACAATATACTGATTCTGATAATAATAATACAGGACAAGAATCAAACGATGATGAGCGAAGTGGAGAAAATTACACGGTCATAATGGACGGGGACATTAGTGAGGACAACTGGTATGCCTTTGATAAAAATGGTTATGGAGAGAATAGGAATGTTGTTATTGAGATAAAATTCAATGATGCCCCTGAAACCATTGGCTCCATATGGATGAAACAAGGTTCACAAAAGTATGAGCGTGTTGCAAAAGTAAAAGTTGAATATAAAGCGAGCGCAGCAGATGAATATACTGAGGAGGGAGAGTATAACTTATCCGATCCTCCACAAATAGTGAATATCAAATTGAACAAGGCCATAACTGCTTCTTCTGTTAAACTAACGCTTACACGGGTTGATGATGAAATTAGTAGTGGAAACACTGGCATTTGCTTGCATGAAATCGCGTTCTTGCCGGAGATACAGCATAAGTCGGCCATGTGGCATTCTGAAAGAAACGGGTTAACCAATACGAGTACAGGTGATACATTTGATGAGAATACCAAAATGTTTCATTCAGAAATGATGGAAGGAACAACGGAAATACAAGCCTCTCATACCTATATTGATACCATTTATGTGCATAAAGGTTCGAAAACTCGATTAACCTTGCCTACAATACAAAGTTCAGAAGCCTTATCCAGCGTAGCGGCATACCAACGTTGGTACAGTTATCGAACTGATGGAACTTTTGAAACAAATCATAAAGATGACGTATATGACTTGTTGACACCTGTGCCTTCATATGCCACACAGACCACATCAAATGGACAGCAAACAATTAGTCCCACAGCTTATCGTTTTGCAAACGGCTATGTTGGAAATCCAGAAGCGGATGCTAATGACGCATTCCTTTATACGAATTCTTTAGTTGAGATGGATTTCTATTATCCTACAGATGATGAATTTGGCGATTGGTTTCCTAATGCTAAAGATAGTAAATTCGATAATAATTGGTATATTGTAGCCTGCGATGTTTCTTGCTATACTGATTATAAGGATTGGAAAAAAGAACAAATTGGCACATACTGTGAACCAACTTTGTCTCATCGTGTACTATTCTATATTGTTGGAGTAGACGATAGAGAAAACGAAACAGGTACAAATTTCGCGAACTGGTATGCGAAACTAAAAGAAACAGATTATCAAGGAGCTACATCTACAGATTATGAATCTAAGAAGTTTCTTGAAGAATATGATATTACCTTCCCTTATACCCGCGTATCAACTAATACACTGGATATGGTTGCCCTGACAAAAGACGCCCGTGGGTATGCTATTCCTGACGCAGAAAACGACACAGAAGAATTAACATTGACACTTGTAGATGGATCTGGTACTGAAGCTTCTGGAATTACATTTGCAAATGAAACTGAAACTAAATCATCAACTATTTCTGGGGAAAACCGTGTAATCCATTTTAAGTATCCGACAACACTTTCTGACGGTTCTCAGCGAGTATCAAATAAGAATGCGAAAGCGACAATCTTGGTAACAAAAGAAGTAGGTGGAACAACCTATAATCTCGTTCGTTATAACTTGACTTTCGTACCTGAGACGCAATTGTTGACAGAAACGCAGATTGAGAAAATTGAGACAGGAGGAGAGGATGTCGAAGATAAGTATTGGTATATGCCAGAACGTACTCCTAAATATCTGCAAGATCACTATACACTTGTTACTTCAATGACTTGGGATTATAAGGAGGCTAAGGAAAAACAAGAAGGCTATTACCCGTTCCCAATGGATTGGAGTTATAGTAGCTATGCGTTTTATGACGGCTCTAAAAAGAATACAGAAGGACATTATTTCTATGGACAACATGCATATCCACAATGGGGATACTATGCCATCATGAAAGGATATGTATCTTGGGATACACCTACTCTCACTTCTGAGGATGAGCATCACTTGTATGTAGATGCATCTGACCGTCCAGGTACAATTGCGCGTTTACCGTTCAGAAGATCGCTTTGCGCTGGTTCAGAGTTGTTGGTTTCGGCAATTGTAAAAAGTGCCAATCCAAGCAAAAAAAATGATGATGCAGGTATGTTGTTCACTATTTTCAGAGTGAAAGAAGATAAAAATGGCAATACTATATCTTCAACTCCTATTTATCGCCATGCGACGGGACAAATTATGCATACAAACCTATTAAGCGATAATGTTCCGCATGATGGTAATGAGTGGTATCAAGTTTACTTCTCATTCACGAACGGAGATTTTGGTAATGAAGATCTGAATCCAGATGACGATATCCAATATTCTTATGTGCTGCAAATAGACAACTACAGTGCCTCTACGGATGGTGGTGATATGTATCTGGATAATGTACAAGTATTTGTAAGACCTATGACGGCTGAGGTGACGCAAATGGAAGCCACTTGTGACAAACGCACCCGTATGAATATTCGTTTGAACTGGGAACAACTATTATCTCACACACAAGGTTTTCGTAACAATGATGATACCAAAGAAGATATGGCTATGGACTTTTGCTTTATCGATAAGGAGAAATATGAAGCAGCAATAGGAAATAATACAAATGAAGCTGCGGCCATAAAAGCTGCCGCTGTTCAGATTGGTGATGATGATTCATACAATAAGCCTTTCGGCACGTTATATTATCGATGGAATTTTGAGGATAAATCCAACAAAGATTATACAATTATTCAAACGACAGAAACCGATGGCGCATTAGCTAAGAACAATGAATCAGATGGAAAATATTATTTTTATACATATACAGATGACAATGATGAAAAATACCTTTCGGTTGATTTTTATTCCGATTTGGCACCATTCAAAGAATATGTCATCCTATTACGTGATCATCAAAATGAAGATGAAGTATTAACTGATGAAAATTTTGCATCTAATTTCATCAACTTTTCCGATCCTTGCGCCATGAAAGATACCTTTACGGTACAAGGACAAAATGTAATCCAAATGAACGGGCAAGTAATTGATGATTCTGAAGATTTAGATGATTATTGTACAGGGCAAATATTTGATTTCTCAGTTAAGTTACAAATAGAGAAAAAGGATGAGAACGGAAATACGGTAAAAGATGAAGAAGGAAAAATTGTATATGAAAACTACGATGCCTCTAAATATGGCACAGTCTATTTTGATTGGTTTTTCGGCACAATGGATGACTTTGACCCTGAAACTGGAGAATCTTTATATGATGCGTTAAAAGCATTCCGAGCAGAATATCCTGATGCGACAGATTTAGAAAACGTAACTGCAACAGGTAATTTAACGGATACGCAGATAGCGTTATTGAAAAGTTATGTAGAAGGAAATCCGGATGAAGGAGGCATTCAACATCCCTTAGTATTATATCAAGAGACATTGCCTATTCGCATTTTGGACGAAGGATTAGACTTGGTTGTTTGTCCTATTGATAACTTGCAATCTCAAACTGGCGATGAAACAACAAGTGATGAAGAGGCATATAAAGGTTTATTTTGCTGGTCTCCTATTGAACTGCATTTAGATGCTAAAGGAGAATCGCCTACTTTACAAGTTGGATTTGAAGATGTAACTTATCCATATAATGATGAATACAATCCTGGAGTACGCATTGGTTTGGATCAGATAGAAGCAGCGCAAGTAAGTACAGATAATTCTGAGACCAACCCAACCATAAAGATAAACCTACGAGATGCTAAATTTGTATCATCAGATAGTAGTGCAGATCATTTGGGTATATTAGGAAATACAGATAATATTCCATACGCCATGACTGATTTGCATCTGGTGAATACAAACGATCCGAATTATACGGAATTAGTCCACCATGATGATTTCGATATGCATGCATACAGTATTGGTAAGATTGTAAGTTTGTATGCCAAACCACAACAAACAGATGAAACAAATACAAAGGAGAATATATTGGAAGTTCGTTTCAATCTGCAAGAACAAGAAGACCAACGTGTAGATAATAACAAGAAATTTCAATTCAATCCACGCGAAGGTTATTACTATACTTTCGGATTCCATTTTGAAGAAAAGCAAACTTCTGGAGATGCAATAGAAGCAGCCGAAGGTTGTTATGGAAGTACAGTTATTACGATGCACGTCGTCCCCGAATACCAAAAGTGGATAGGCGGTGCAACGGATAACTGGAATAATGATGAGAATTGGGCACGCTCTTCAAGTACGGAATTGAAGAAAGCAGAGAATAGCTATACAGATTATGATGATGACGATAAGTTAGATGGTCGGATGCCGGGTTATGTTCCTATGAAGTTCACGAAAGTAACTATTCCAGGATCTAAGATTGAATTGTATGATGCAGGAGATAATTCTACAGCATCAGGCACTATACATAAGATACTGGCCTTGGCAACAAATGGAGAAACTAATGTTACGGGATCAGCAAAAATGAACATCGAATACGATATGTTAGTCAATCCAGATTTGAATCAGGAGGCTAATGCTTATATCTGCGAACCTTATTACACCAACAAAGTAGACCAAATCCACTTCGAGCCTAAAGCCGAGATGCTCCATGCTGAATTATTACAATATGAAAAGGCATGGGTAGATTATAAGTTGGAAAGCGGAAAGTGGCATACATTGGCCTCTCCGCTCCAAGGCGTAGTGGCTGGGGATTTCTATACGGATAGCGAAACCGGAACGGAAGAGCAAGAATACTTCTCAGATATTAAGTTCTCTAATACAGAAACAAATAAGCCCAACGGTGCAGATAAAGCGAATAACCGTATTAAACCATCCGTTTATCAGCGCGGTTGGAAAGGAGATACTTATATGGTTTCAACTGGTACATCAAAGAACGATGTCGCTGTATCTGGAAACTGGAGTGCAGTTTATAACGATGTAGAAGAGGCTTACAATCCGGGCACCGGTTTCTCCTTGAAAGTATTGAATATGCCAAGTGTAGAAGGTAAAGAAGTAGATGAAGCTATCTTCCGTTTGCCGAAGGCGGATGACTCTTATTCTTATTATAATAGTAATGGTGAGGCTTCTGGTACTTCAACAACTATTACAAGAGGAAGTGGTAATACACCATTTAAGGCTGGCCAATTAGAAATTAGTGATTTGGATGATGATACTAAAGAAATAACTGTTCCGTTGAAAGCGAATGGTAATAGCAATTATTACCTAATTGGCAATCCATTCATGGCGCATTTGGATGCAGCGAAATTCTTTGCAGAAAATAGTTCAGTGTTAGAACAGAAGTATTGGACTGTAACGGAAGATATACAGAATGTGGCTGCCTCAAAAGATGACGATTGGATCTCAACGTTAGATGGTGTAACTATTCCGCCACTCCGCTCCTTCTTTGTCAAGAAAGCAGGTAATGCAACAGATAGCGAAGTAAGTGTAAAGTTTACCAAGGACATGCAAGTCTTAGGCGAAACAAGCAATGAGGGAACAAATACTAATGCCCTCATCCTAACCGCCAAAACCGCAGACGGTAAGATGAGCCGCGCAGCCATTGCCTACGATATGTCGGCCGACAAGGATTATGCAGCGGACGAGGATGCAGAGCTGTTCTTGGATTCGAACCTGAGCGACGTCCCGGCCATTTATACCGTGGCAGGCACGATGGCGACTTCGATTAACCGCACGTCGGAACTCTACAATATTCCGGTCGGTATTTATGGCCATAGTACAGAGATGGTGACATTGTCGTTCGAGGGATTGAAGCACTTCAGCAGCGCGACACTCTATGACGCAGAGAAGAAGACGGAGACACCGCTCCGCGAAGGCACGACGCTGACCGTCCCGGCAAGTACGAGCGGACGTTATTTCCTCCGCGCTGGTACGCCGACGGGGAATGAAATCCTCGAAGCGGATGAGATCCAAATCTATACGCTTTCGGGCAATCGCGTGATGGTGACATCAAGCACACCGCTGAAAGACATCCGCGTCTACAACTTAGGCGGCGCGCTGACGAAGCACGTGAAGGCCGGCGTTTGTAGCTTCGA
>CALUZR010000005.1 GCA_944325335.1 uncultured Parabacteroides sp.
CATTGTGGACGAAAAATTCTTCCTCTACAGGCTTTCTATGATTTATGCCTACCCACATTGATTTTCCGCTGACCCTGAATCTGATATAACAAAGGGCCGGCGTTCAAACCTGCCCTTTGCCAATTATTAATTGTCTAAATAGTAAATCCGTTTGACACGAGGGGAAACAGAAGTGAGGATTTCATAAGGGATAGTCTTTAGACGGTCCGAAAGTTCCTCCACAGGAAGCTCTTTACCAAAGACAATGACAGAGTCACCTTCCTCAGCATCGCAATCCGTAACATCGACCATGCAGGCATCCATACAGATATTGCCAATAATAGGGCAACGCTTACCGCGGACAACGACCTCACCATGTCCGTTGCTGAAATGACGATCCAGGCCGTCGGCATAACCGATCGGGATAATGGCGATGCGAGAATCGCGATTCACGTAACTACGACGGCTATATCCGATAGAATCACCCGCAGGAACGTGCTGAATCTGGAGGATTGTCGTCTTAAGTGTACTAACGGTCTGCAATCCAGCCATGCCCGATGCGCTCACACCATACAGACCGATGCCGAGACGCACCATGTCCATTTGATATTCCGTGAAGCGTTCAATACCACCCGTATTGAGGATGTGCTTAATGACCTTATGCTCCAAGCCCTCTTCCAAAGCCGCCGCCGCATGCTGGAACTTCTCGATCTGTTCGTGCGTGAAATCATCGAAGACATAAGAATCGCTCCCCACAAGATGCGAAAACACAGAACGAACCCGCACACCACTCTGTGCCTTCAGCCGTTCACAAAGAGCAATAACTTCATCCGGCTGGAAACCGAGGCGATGCATGCCGGTATCAATCTTGACGTGCACTGGATAAGCAATGATGCCACGCCGCTCTGTCTCTCGAATCATTGCATTCAAGAGGCGAAAACTATAGACTTCCGGTTCCAAATTATATTCGAAGAGCGTATTGAAACTACTGAACTCGGGGTTCATGACAATAATCGGAATCGTAATACCTTCCTTACGAAGTGCCGCGCCTTCGTCTGCGACGGCTACGGCAAGGTAATCGCAATGGTGCTCTTGGAGTGTTTTCGCCAATTCATAAGAACCGACTCCATAACCCGACGCCTTCACCATACAAACCATCTTCGTCTCTGGCTTCAGCTTCGAACGATAGACGTTAAAGTTATGCACAATAGCTGATAGATTTACCTCCAAGATTGTTTCATGTACTTTCTTTTCCAACAACTCCGAAATACGCTCGAAATGGAAATGGCGTGAACCTTTCAGTAAAATAAGTTCGTTTTGGAACTTGCGGATAGAAGGCGAAGCAATAAATTCGTCCGTTGTCTGATAAAACTCCTTCTCCAATTTTTCCGGGAAGAGTGAAGCATACTCTTTCAAATCCCGACCGATACCGATAAGGCGGTTTACCTTTTTCCGTTCAATCAAATCGACTACCTTTTTGTAGAGG
The DNA here is from genome assembly GCA_944325335.1 of uncultured Parabacteroides sp. GTDB lineage: Bacteria > Bacteroidota > Bacteroidia > Bacteroidales > Tannerellaceae > Parabacteroides. The sequence continues at coordinate 1,466 of CALUZR010000005.1, forward strand.
GATTTCGGCAAGGTTCCCGTCTGGAGAATATCAGAAAGGATAAGGGTCGACTTCAAATCCTTGCCCACTTTCCGGCTCTGTTGGAAATCGAGGGCGATATCCAGCGAATTAATATCAGAATTGTACGTATCATTAATGAGGAGGCAATTATTGATGCCCTCTTTCACGTCGAGGCGCATCTCGACCGGTTCGAGGTGGGCGAATTTAGCTTCATCGTTCACACTCGTCGGCTTGAGGTAAAGCATTACCGCCAAGCAATGAATCACATTCTCAATGGAAGCATCATCGGTGAAGGGAATCACATACGTCTTATCGAAACCTAAAAGCGTACAACGGATGATGGTATCGTCCGCCCGTTTCTCGATCGACTCGATATAAAGCGGCGCCTCCGTATCCGTACGACTCCAGGCTATTGCCTTATGCGAAAGGCATGCCGACTCGATGGCATTGGCGATAAAGGCATTGTCTCCATCGTAAATAATTGCTTCGCTATCCGTAAAGAGCGTCAATTTCTCTTGGCATTTCTGGTTTAAAGAGATAAAGTTCTCTTGATGCGCCTCGCCAATGCTAGTCAGAACGCCGATCGTCGGCGCAATGATGGGTTGGAGGTATTCCATTTCGTCCGGTTGGGAAATACCCGCCTCGAAAATCCCCAGCGTATTCTTTTCATTCATCTCCCAAACCGAGAGCGGCACGCCGATTTGCGAGTTATAGCTACGAGGCGAGCGGACAATATCAAACTCATTATGCAAGAGCTGGTAAAGAAACTCCTTCACCACCGTTTTCCCGTTACTTCCCGTAATGCCAATGACCGGAATCGAGAAGCGCTTACGATGATGGGTAGCCAACTTCTGCAATGCCCGCAAGGTGTCTTTGACGAGCAGGAAGTTGGCATCCGTCATGCTTTCAAATTCAGGAAGCATCCGGCTCACGACAAAGTTCCGCACGCGAAGTTTATATAAATCCTGTACATACCGGTGCCCATCGTTCGTTTTAGTAGGCAAAGCGAAGAAGAGCGTAGTCTCCGGGAAAGACAACCGACGGCTATCGGTAAGTAATATACTGATGGTCGCTTCATGCAACGTATTGGTTTTCGCCCCGATAATCTGGGCAACGTCTGTGATTGCGTACTCCATTTTTTACTTCAATTTAGACTTTAACAACATTCGTTCTTTTGAGAAGTCAAAGAACGGAAATTTCTCGTTAAGTCGTTCCATCTTTAACAAAGTTTGAAGAATAAATTGACGATATGCCTCGCTTTGGGGATTGAAAGGACGATGAAGGACGGCTTTGGTTATCTCTTCGCATGCGGAAAAAGCCTCTTGTGTCTGGGGCGAAAAGGCATACTCCCGGAATTGCTCCCAAATATAGGCAATAGCCGCTTCCGAAGGATGAAGCATGTCGTCAGCATAGAAACGGTAATCGCGCAATTCGTCCATCATGATTTCATACGCCGGGAAATAGGCCGTTTGCGAAGGATAAAGGCGGTTCAGTTCGTCGATAGCCAAGAGCAAGGTAGCTTTGCTCAATTGATTCCCATGCGCCCCATCTTTCCAATGACGAATAGGACTTACGGTAAACATAACGGTAATCTCTGGGAAATATAACCATAAATCCTTCAAAACATCGTTATAAATCCCGACGATCTCGCCTATGGTTAGCCGGCTTCGAACAAAGCTCTTTTCCGGCAACTTATGGCAATTCGCCACGATCTCACCCGTCTCTTTCAGCCGATATACCCAAGACGTGCCGAAGGTAATGATAAGCCGCTCGCATTCAGACAGGAAACGAGCAGAGGTCTCTAATCTTCCGTTTATCTTCCGAAGGCATTCCTCTTCCGTTTCGGCCGAAAAACGGCTATGATGGCAGAAACTATGGTAAAGTCCATTCGCTTGAAACAAATCTTCCGGGCGGAAAGGATGCGGATGGATAAGCTGCTTCAAGGCTTGGGCAATCGAGGCTGGATTATAGAGCGTCCCGAAGGGATTGATGTCCGTCCGGAATTTCGCCTCTTCCAACTTCGCCCCGATATTCTCGACAAAGCAAGAACCTATCAACAAAATAGGTTCTTCGTAAGCAAACCCAAAAACGGGCGGTGGCAAGGTAATATGCGTATAAAAGTCCATAATCGATGCTTTAAAACGACCAAATATACACCTTTTCTGCTTATCTTGAGAAAAAATAACGCAGATTTCTATCGGTAGTTCTGCAAAACTTCCTACTTTTGTGTCATGTTCAAGATTCGGGATATGAAGATTGCAGCTATAGGCGTTTTACTTTTTGCATTGGGATTGCCTTCCGTCGCCCAACAACGTTCGGAACGCACCCCCAAAGCTATGGCCTCTGTCCTCGAAACCGAACCCATTGAAATCTCCGCCTACGATAGTTGCATCCGCGTCAAGAATGCGCCCATAGGCAGCCTGCTTGAAATCTATAGCGTGGTCGGAATCAAGGTAAAAGAAATCAAGATAAAAGAGGTAGAGGGCGAATATCCTGTTCACATTCCCAAAGGCTATTATATCATTCGCATTGGCGATACGGTGCGGAAAGTGGTGATTCGCTAAACAAACCTCACATGCAACACTATCAATTCGGAACGTGTCCCGACGCGATAGGCCGGGCCAGCACATCCGTATCCGCAGGAGACGTAATGTTGCACGCCGCCTTTGGCATAATATCCATACGGGCATTCATAGATAAAGCGCATGACGAGCGGATAAGGCCAGAGCTGTCCGTTGTGGGTATGGCCATGTAATCCTAAGTCGACATGGTTCATGCGCATCTCGGCGAAGCTCCAGGGCTGGTGATCGAGGACGATGAGCGGTTTGGTCGTATCCAATCCGGCGAGGAGTTCGTGGAGCGAACGGCGTTTCTTATTGACCATATCATCGCGTCCTATCAGATAAAATGAGCCATCAGGACTGGCTACGGAATCTCTCAGCAAGGTGGAGCATCCGCGTATCCATCGTTCTTTGGCATGAAAGTTGGCACGATATTCATGGTTCCCATAGACGGAATACACGCCGAGCGGCGCTTGGAGGCGGCGCAGGTCTTCTTCGATATGAGCATATTCGGCAAAGCGGGATTCGTAATCGAGCAAGTCGCCAACGAAGACGACCACGTCGGGATGCTGCGCATTGCTCAGTTCCACCAAGTGTTGCGCCTCGCGCTTCCCGATGACCTCCCCGAAATGGGTATCCGAGACCATCACGATGCGCAAACTATCGCGAGTACTGCTCCCGCGCGGCAGGTCGATGTGGACATGCTTCACAACCGGATCCGCTACATTGTCGTGCGCTTTCACGAGGAGGAGCACGTCTGCTACGATAAACAGGAAGAAAAGCACGAGCTTCGTTTCTTTCCAATTCCAAGCGATGACGCGTGGCAACCATTTCCATCTCTTTTGACTCCAGTGGACGACTTCGAGCACAAGCAGGCCCAACGTAATGTAAAGGCTACCGATATACCACGTGTTGCAGATGTTCATAATCGGGATGAACCACGCGTCGGGCAAATCCTTATGAAACAGATAGCCGAAGAAGAAGAGCGACAGCTCTAATACAAATAATAATGTATATGGAACACGCCACACCGGCCTTTTCGGTAGCGCTTGCCGCCCACGCCAATAGATATAGGCATTGAGCAGAACTTGGGCGACGATGGATTGCAGAAATACTTTCATGGCTTGAAATGAATATTAAATAGGGTGAGTTCACTACAGGTTCCAATGCGGAAAGGCGGTCCCCAAAGCGAAAGTCCGGAGGAAACATACACGTGCGTCTCGCCAAGACGCTTATAACCTTGGCTGACCTCGAACAAACTGCGGGTGATATAGTTCAGCGGCCAGACTTGCCCGTCGTGCGTATGCCCGCTGAATTGCAGGTCGGCACGGGCTTCGACGGCTTCTTCCAGGTGCGTCGGCTGGTGGTCGAGCACGATGAAGGGGCGTTGCGGATCCAACGGGCGGACAAGTTCGGCAAGCGGTTTCCGATGCGGATTGCTCCGGTCGTCGCGCCCTACGATTTGCAATCCGTTCGCCAACACGACGGTGCTGTCTTGCAACCAGCAGATGGGTGTTTCTTGTTGCACAAACTCCCGGCACCGACGGATACCACTATGATATTCATGGTTTCCCGGCACCATGTAAATGCCCAACGGCGCGTGAAGCCTTCGCAACTCCTCTCCCATCGCTTGGGCTTTTACGGGAAAGAGATTGCTATCAATCAGATCGCCCGAAATCAGGATCAAGTCCGGCTGCTGCGCCATGATGAGCTGGACATATCGTTGGAGGCGCGATTTCGTCGTCCCGTACCCCAGATGGATATCACTCACCGCCACCACGCGCAACTCTTCCCCTTCTACCACCGGCTTGTTTATATCCAGACGGACCACTTCCGTCTTGGGGTTTGAATAATGGATATATCCGCCGACTAAAATAACGATGGTCAGTCCCAAACAAATTATAAACCGGTATGGGAACTGGATGTGGAAAAGGCGGAGGAGGTCGGTGCCTAACAACAGCATGACCAAATAAAGCGTAAAGACAAGCCACCCAGTCGAAAGGTAATAAAGCGCATGCGACATCGCCCCTACCGGCATCTCCCGGTTTCCAAACACAAAAAAGAGCGAGCACGCCCCTGCCCAATAAAGCAACGAAAACGCCCAGCGCACCGCCGTCGGGACGAGGTGCAACACCTCCCAACTACGGAAATAGATATAGCCATTACCCAGCAAGTAAGCAACGGCCAACGCGATAAAAAAGAGTCCCATTTCGTTTGAATCTTTAGATTGACGTGCAAAGGTACGGAGTTTTTAGTTCAATCCAGATGGCACAAGGAGGAAATTGCAGTTCATTTCCTTGCCAAATACCGCTTCCGCTCCGCTTCGGGGTAATGCTCGATGGCGTAGCGGAGGGCAGTGCGAGGTAGTTGCGAAGCATATTCTTCCAAGAAAGCGGAAAGGACAGGACGATCCCGTTTGCCAATCTCGCGGAGCATCCAGCCCACGGCCTTGTGCATCAAATCGTGCCGGTGCGTCATGAAATGCTGGGCAAGTCGGATCGCATCGTCGAATTGCTTATGATATATAAAGGTATAGGTCGAAACCATTGCGATACGCTGCTCCCAAAGGCAAGCACTCTCCGCCAAACGATAGAGCACGCTCCGGTCCGCGCGGTTCAGGAGATAACCGCCCACGAGGGTCGGGCAACTCAAATCCACCAAGTCCCAGTTGTTACACCGCTTCGTGTGCTGAAGATAGAAATGATAAATCGCCTCGCGCTCCGCCTCTGTAGTTTTCTTCCGCTTGAAACGTTCCACCAGGATGAGGAGGGCGCAGAGGCGGACTTCGTGCCACGAGCTTTCCAAGAGCGTATGCAAATCCTCGAACGAAGTATCCAGATGCGCTTTAGCAACGCGGCGCGTCCCGAGGACCGGAATCCCCAAGAAACAGTCACCCTCGCCATACTCTCCTTTTCCCGTCTTGAAGAACTTACTCAGATGGGTAGCCTTCTCCGGCGTACCGAGAGCTTGCATCTCGGAAAGTATCTGATCGGCTTGGCTCATGGGCGAAGGACACGGGTGATGGGACGGTCTCCTTCGAGGAAACCAATCACGTTATTGCATACCGTTTGCGCCATCTCGACCCGCGTCTCGTAGGTCTGCGTGCCGATATGTGGCGTGAGGACGACATTGTCCAGCTCCAAAAGTTCGGGAAGCGGATAGTCGCCAAACTCGAACACATCCAATCCGGCACCTCGAATCGTCCCTTCCTGCAAAGCCTTTACCAATGCATGTTCATCGACCAGCGGACCGCGTGCCGTATTAATCAAGATAGCCGAGGGCTTCATCAACTGCAATTCCTTCTCGCTAATGATATGATGCGTCTCCGACGTGAGGGGCGCATTGATGGAAACGAAATCAGATTGCTTCAAGAGCTCCTCCATCGGGGCATACGTGACGTTGAGCTTCGTCTCCTCGTCGATATAGAGCGGATGGCGTTTGAAGTAAATCACCTCCATGCCGCACGCCACGGCCCGCTTCGCCAACGCCTTCCCGATGCGCCCCATGCCGATGATGCCCAGCGTCTGGCCCGTCACCGGCGCACCGAGGTTTTCCAGCACGCCCACCTTGATCTCCTTCTTGCGGAGCTTCCGGTCGCATTCCGTGATACGGCGTGCCGTATCGAGGAGCAAACCCAGCGCGATGTTGGCGGTCGGTGCCGTGACCGGTCCTGGAGTGTTCGTCACCGTGACACCCTTCTCCAAGCAATAGGCCACGTCGATGTTATTGTATCCTACCGCATAGTTCGACACCAACTGAAGGTTCGGCGCATGGTCGATCAGCTCCTTGTTCACCGGGAAGTCGAACATCGAGCAGAGTACGTCATACTCTGGTAACATCTCATACACCTCTTCATAGGTAAAGTCCCTTCCTTCGGGGAACGTCACCTCATATTTCTCTTCCAGTTCCTTGAATCCCTCGCGGAACATGTCGTACGTTACTAATATTTTTGCCATATTATTTATTCCTTTCTATATCCTTCATAATAATACGATTGTTCGATGCCCTTGAAGATGACTTCACGATCCTCTACATGTTCCGTTAAAGCTGGTTGAAGCAAGGCGCGAAGTTCCAAGTCATTTATCGGACTGCGCTCCATCGCCATCAAGTAAAGCTCGCGATCTATCTGTTGCCAATCCACCACCCGCTTCAGGTTCTTCTTCAGCATCATATCCAACCAGATGCGCGTCGCCCGCCCATTCCCGTCCATAAAGGGATGCGCCACGTTCATCTCCACATACTTGGCGATGATTTCCTCGAAAGTTTCTTCCGGCATCCGTTCTATCACAGGCAATATCGCGTCCAGATACAAGCAATTGGCAAAGCGAAATCCGCCTTTCGAGATGTTCTTCTTCCGGATTTCCCCGGTAAAGTCGTACAATCCGCCGAAGAGGTAACGATGGATGTCGCGCAATCCCCTCGCCGTACCCACTTCTATCTGGTGGATGTCGCCACTCGCAAACAAGGCTTTCGCCTTTTCCAAACTTTGCGCGTCTATGTCTCTCGTCGTATATGCCATATCCAATCGTTTTTCTTTCCGCAAAGATACACTTTATTTTGCTACAAAAGGCACGAAGATGGAAATTGCCCATGCCCGTTTCGGAGAGCCTTCTTAAAAGCAATTATCTCCGACTCAAATTCGGAATAATAATAGCGATGCACACCCAGTTTATTGTCGGATTCACCTCCAGGCTGTGCGTGAACCCGACGCCTCCGCCCAACAACACGCCGTGCATCCATCGTTGCGCCGAAAGCGGAGCAGAAAGCAAACAAAACAAAAGCATCCACCATTTCATGCCCAATATACGCTTTAGTCTTTTGCAAAGGTATAGTTTTTCTCTTATAACGTGACTAAAATTCGTTGCCCGTTATGTTAAAGTAGAAAACCCGGGAGATATTCTTTATCTTTAGGCTAAAGATATATATCTTTAGGTTGCAGATACGTATCTTTAGGCTGCAGATATATATCTTTAGCCTAAAGATAGAGATTTCCTCGGATGTTTCCCACTTTTTCGTACGGGATGCGCAAGGTTTTTCCGCCGATTTGTTGTAAGTTTGTGGGCAAAATAGACGGAAATGGTACTGAATTATATTTGGATCGCATTCTTCCTCATCGCCTTTGTCGTGGCGGCAGGGAGGTTACTCTTAGGCGGGGATACGGAAGTATTTACGGAAATCATCAATGCGTCGTTCGCTTCGGCCAAGACGGGATTCGAGATTTCGATCGGGCTGACCGGCATCCTTTCCCTTTGGCTTGGCATCATGAAGATTGGCGAACGGGGCGGTGTCATCCAAGCCTTCGCCCGGATTGCTTCGCCCGTCTTTAGCAAACTTTTCCCCGATTTGCCGAAAGACCATCCGGCCACAGGTTCTATCTTTATGAACCTTTCCGCCAATCTCTTGGGATTGGACAATGCCGCGACGCCGATGGGACTAAAGGCGATGCAGGAACTCCAGACGCTCAACGCCCGCAAGGACGAGGCGAGCAACGCGATGATCATGTTCCTTTGCATCAATGCGTCGGGGTTGACGCTCATACCCATTACGATCATGATGTATCGCGCACAGCTCGGTGCCGCCAATGCCTCGGATGTATTCCTCCCGATTATGCTGGCCACGTTCACATCGACGCTGGTGGCCATCCTGGCGGTCTGCTTTAAGCAACGCATTAATATCCTGCAACGGAACCTGTTGCTCTTTTTCCTCGGCATGGGGGCTTTGATTGGCGGGCTGGTGCTTCTCTTTCGGAGCATGGAGCAGGCGGAGGTTTCGCTCTATTCCACGCTTTTTGCCAATACGCTTCTCTTCACCATTATTTGCGGATTCATCGTTTGCGGGATGCGGAAAAAGATAAACGTCTATGAGGCTTTCATCGAAGGGGCGAAAGAGGGATTCAAGACAGCGATCACGATTATTCCTTATCTGGTGGCGATTTTGGTGGGCATCGGTGTCTTTCGGGCTTCGGGGGCGATGGATTTCCTGATTGATGGTGTCCGTTGGGGCGTCGGTTCGTTGGGCTTGAATACGGACTTCGTAGAGGCTTTGCCCACCATCCTGATGAAACCGCTCAGCGGAAGCGGCGCACGCGGCATGATGCTCGACGCGATGAACACGTACGGCGCGGATTCGTTCGTCGGCCGCCTCTCGTGCATCGTCCAGGGCTCGTGCGATACGACCTTCTACGTCGTCGCGCTTTATTATGGAAGTGTCGGGATCAAGAATACGCGCTACACCGTACCCTGTGCTTTGCTGGCCGACTTGGCTGGGGCGATTGCCGCCATTGCGATGGCTTATCTTTTCTTTAGCTAAGGGGGAAATCTGAACACAGAGACTCGGAGACACGGAGCTTTTAATTGATAATTACTCCGTGCCTCCGAGTCTCTGTGTTTAAATCTTGCTTTATTGCATATTCAACGTGCTCCGCTCGGAAGCAATCGAGGCGCTGCCCGGCGTGGACTTCCGCGAGCAATAATTGAACTCGGCTGTCTTCTCGCCGCTATAGGATTCCCAGACGAGTTTTAGCTTGACCGTCTTTCCTTCTGTATCGGGTAGGCTATCGAGTTTGAACGCCACCAAGCCGTCGCCCATCGGGCCATAGTTGCTCCCAAAGGCATTGTGGCGGAAGATGACCTCGTACGGCTCGTCGCCTTTCAGGAGATTGATAAAGTGCTTCGACGATTGGTCTCCGATAGCTGTGCGGAAGCGGAGCGTCAAGTATCCGTCTTCGGCAATCGTCACCCAATCGTTCACGATCTCGACCGGATCGGTACCGTATACCGAATCGTTCTGTAGACCCAAATCCGGAGCCATCGATTTCGTCAGGATGCTATCGATCCAATTCACATGCACCGCCTGCGTGTATCCGCCCGTCGGTTGGTCTACTGGCGTGAAGTTCGTCAGCGCGCGCACCTCTTTCTTGCCAAAAGGCGAGGTGGTGATGTTGACGGGAAGGAGCGTCGTCGTATCGTCGAGCTGAAGGAAGAAATCATCCTCGGCCGTCGTCTTCACCGTCACGATCGCATTCGGCACCATCACCTGATACGCGTAATGGTCGTCGTCATCGTCCAAACAAGATTGGAACCCTAATGTGGAAACCGCCGCCATCGCCAGCAGCATCCAGCTTTTACATTTCATGCTTTTCTTCATCGTATATCATTTTTATTTGTTTCCAAAATAGAAAATGCAGATGAAGGGGAAAATGCTGCATCATGTGTTCATTTCTTCTTATTTACACTCGTCCGGCAGGATCGCCAACGCGCGGTTCTCGTTCGCCTCCATGATTTCGCGCTCGCCCGGTCCTTTGTCGTTGATGCCGCACAGATGGAGGATGCCATGGATAATGGTGCGGTGCAGCTCTTCGTTGTAAGAGGTATGGAACTTCTCCGCATTCGTGCGGACGGTATCGAGGCTAATGAACAAATCGCCCCCGATGCGGTTGCCTGCCGTATAGTCAAATGTAATGATATCGGTATAATAATCATGTTGGAGGTATTGGCGATTCACCTCCAGGATCTTCGCGTCGGAGCAAAAGATGTAGCTCACGTCGCCCACGCGCTTGCCATACGTCCGGGCCACTTCGCGCACCCAGCCCGCCACAGCCTCTTGGTTGATAGCCGGAAGCTCCGTGTCTTCCGCATAAAAAAAGATTGCCATATCGTTTCCTTTTTGTTTTCTGCCCACAAAGGTACGAAAGAATACGGAAACAATCGTATCTGGCTTCCCAGCAATGCTGGCAACCCGGAAATAATTGTGGAAAAGAAGAAAGCCCCGCTGGCTTCTTTTACACGATCGTAGCAAAGAAGAAATGCACAGCCGACTTCTTTTACAAAATCGTAGAAAAGAAGAAATGCATGGCTAGCTTCTTTTACAAAATCGTAGAAAAGAAGAAAAACACGCTGGCTTCTTTTCTATTTTTATTTCTAATGCACCCGCTGGGGAAAGAGTTCGGAAACATTTGTATCCGATGTGCCAGAAAAATCCCTACCTTTGTTACAATTATTCATTAAACAGAGACAGATCATGAAAAAGAAGAGTGTTTGGCTAACCGCTTGCCTCGTGGCAGGAAGCATGTGGACATCATGTACCACCGGGCCGAAAGTAGCAGAAAACGAGTTTTGGATTGAAGGGACGCTGGAGAATGTGGAGGATGGCGCGCTCATTACGTTGTGTAGCGTAAAAGACCATTTTTACCACAAACTGGCCGTCGACACATTGACGAACGGGCATTTTTCGTTCCGCGATACCCTATCAGGGACGGGAACGTATGCTTTGGAATGCGAAGGAGCTGTTACGTGGATAGACTTTTGGATGGCCCCTGGCAAAAAAGTTTCCGTCTTCGGCGATAATCTGAATTTAAGAACATGGAGCGTTCAGTGCCCTATACCGGAACAAGAAGCTCAAAGCCTATTGGCCCAAGCTGTACGTGCAGAATGGATGCAATTGGAACCTGTCATGAAGGAACAAGACAAATGGCGTCAGATTGGGAATGCGAATTTAGATAATGATTCCATTCTCCGTATTGCTCGCGCCAAGATGCATTCCCTGCAAAATTCAGAAGACAGCATTGAAGACCGGATCTTGCAAAAACAACTGGAAGTCCTCCAGACAATGCCCATTGGGGAAGTCTGGTTTGATACGTTTTTGTCTTTAGCAGAAATACCGACATACGACCCAGACTTTCCTTACGAACAAGATTTGAAGACACTATTCAACCGGCTTTCGGAAGCAGACAAACAAACGCCCAAGGGAAAAATGATCGTCCATTATATGAATCTTCCGAAAGCGGTCAAGGTGGGCGATAGGATGCCGGACGCCGATTTATATGACGTGAACGGCGGGTTGCATCATCTGTCCGAATTGAAAGGCCGGTATATGCTGCTCGATTTTTGGAGTACAGGATGTGGCCCTTGCCTCAAATCGATTCCGGAATTAGAGGAAATCGCAGAATTATATAAAGAGAAAATAGCCGTGGTCAGCATCAGCGAAGATCCAGAAGAGCGGTGGAAGGACTTCGTCATAACACAAAAGCTGAAGGGCTACCAATGGAACGAACTGCGTGGAAGATCTGGACTCTTCGCTGCCTTGCGCATTCGAGGCATTCCTTATTATGTGCTTGTTTCGCCCGACGGAAAGATTCAAGAGACGTGGTCTGGATATGGCGAAGGTTCGCTCAAAACAAAAATGGAATCCTTATTCAAATAACAATTAAAAAGAGAAATGGTATATGAAGAAAACAGGACTTTTAATGGCAGCATGTTTAGTATGGTCTGCCTGTACGAATGAGCCCAAAGTGGCAGAGAATGAATTTTTGATTGAAGGGACACTGGAGAATGTGGGGGATGGAGAGATCCTTGGATTATGGCAATTCGATGGAGATGTCCTCACCCGGATCGCGCAAGACACCATCCGCAACGGGCGGTTTTCATTTCGAGATACAATCGCTCAAATGGGAGTGTATTCGATCTGGAGCGAAGGAGATAAATTTTCTTCGGATGTGACGATCTGGTTAGCGCCAGGCAAGTCCGTACGCATTTCCGGCGAAGGATACAACGCATGCCGTTGGACTGCACAAAGCGACCTCCAGGAACAAAAAGATCAAAATCAACTGGCCGAGGCTATACGCAACGAACGGACAGAGTTAGGTCCGATGCTGACAGAAGAAAATAAATGGTATCAAATAGGCGATGCGAACCCAGGAAACGATTCCATTCAACAAATTGCCCGAAACAAAATCGATTCGCTACGGCTTGAGGAGAATAAAATCCAAGAAAAGATTATGCAAAAAGAAATGAATGCGCTCAAGACATTACCCATGGGAAAGGTCTGGCTGCGGACGTATGTAAACAAGTTGCGCATCCTGCAATACGCGCCCGGCTCTCCCTACGAAAAGGATTTGCGAGCATTGTACGACCGACTGTCCGAAGCAGACAAGCAAACGTCGGAAGGACGCCTGGCGACGGGCTATCTAAACTTGCCCCAACCGGTGAACGTAGGCGACGCGATGGCGGATGGAGATTTGTACGACGCGGTGGGGAATGTACATCACCTTTCCGAACTGAAAGGTCAATACATCCTGCTCGACTTTTGGAGTTGCGGATGCGGTCCGTGCATCTCCTCGATTCCCGAACTAAAAGAGATTGCCAAGGAATACACCGGAGAACTTGCCATCGTCAGCCTCAGTTCCGACACCGAAAACGTGTGGAAAGAAGCCTTGAAAAGATACCAGATGAAAGGAAACCAATGGAACGAGCTACGAGGCACGACTGGACTCTTTGCCGCTTACCAAGTTCGCAGGATTCCCCATTACGTCCTCATTGCTCCGGAAGGGAAAATACAGGCGGCGTGGTCTGGTTATAGCGAAGGGTTATTGAAGAAGAAGATCCAAGAACAACTTAAAAAGGAATAGATATGAAATGGTATAAATCACTCATCGGACTTGTGCTCTTCTGTACGAGTTGGGAAGGAAATGCCCAAATGTTTTCAATCCAAGGAAACTTGAAGCATGTACCAGACGGAACCGTGCTCGAATTGCTCGCCGATAAACCTTTTGGGTACGAAGTCATCACGAAAGACACCTTAAAGCAAGGGGCGTTCAGTTTTCAAGATAGTGTGCCGGACGGTTATTCGCGCCTCCTGCTTCGTGCCCAAGGCAAGCTTTTTCCGAAAGTACTTTTGCCCATCTGGGTCGCACCGGGAGAAACGGTACAAATCGAAGGCCGCAATCGTTTGGTTCGGCATTGGACGGTGGAAAGCGACTTGCCCGAACAAACGATCGAGAATCAATTTACGGAAGCTACCCGCTCGGAGTCGCAAGCCCAAATGCAGGCCATGCTCGCCCGCCGCAGATGGATGGATGATCGTATGAAGCACGAAGGAGACCGCACGTTTCAGCTTCGGGCTACCCAGGCATTGGATTCCTTGAAAACACGAATCGACTCATTGGATCGCACCATCGCCCGAAAGGAATTTGCCCTACTCAAGGAAACGCCTGTTTCCCCTGCGTGGTATTATCATTATAAAAATGTAGCCATACAAAGCGACCGAGAGAAAGATACCGCCTACGTCGCCCAAGTAAAAGCTCTTTACGAGCGTGTGCCGGAAGAGGTGCGTATGACACTTCTTGGAACTCAAATTTCCGAATACGTTTATCTACCTCCGAAAGTACAAGTAGGCGACATGATGGCGGACGGTCTTTTATTCGATCTGGACGAGAAACCGCATCGACTCTCCGAATTTAAGGGGAAATATATTCTACTCGACTTCTGGGCTCCGGGTTGTACTCCTTGCATTAAGGCCATACCCGAGTTAGAAGAAATGTCCGAACTATACAAAGACAAGTTAGAAGTCGTAAGCATTTGCATCGGATATCCATCTACTTGGAAACGATTGGTCGAGCAACACAAGATGAAAGGAAATCAATTATGCGAGATGCGGCAAACCTATAGTGGCTTTTATGCAGCTTATCAAATCGATGGTTTCCCAACCTTCTTTATTATCTCTCCAGAAGGAAAGATTATCAAAAGATGGAGTGGTTATGACGTATTCGGAAAAAAGGGCATGATAAAGGCAAAACTAAAAGAAGCATTCCAAGGACAAGAATAAAAGCAGGGCAGGCCGTAGAATTCATTCGTCGGCCTGCCGAAATCTAATCCGCTCCGTCATTCTCATTTTCCATTATTTCTTTACGTAAATTCTAACTATCTTTGCACGGAAAATAAAGACAAGAAGAAATGAGATTTGATTACGATGTAATAGTGGTAGGTGCCGGGCACGCCGGGTGTGAAGCTGCTTCGGCCTCGGCGAATTTAGGTTCACGCACATTGCTCATCACAATGGACATGAATAAAATTGCGCAAATGAGTTGCAACCCCGCCGTAGGAGGAATCGCCAAAGGACAAATCGTACGGGAAATTGATGCGCTGGGAGGGCAAATGGGCATCGTGACCGACCGTACCGCGATTCAATTTCGCATGTTGAATCGAAGCAAAGGACCGGCGATGTGGAGTCCCCGAGCACAAAGTGACCGGGCGCGCTTCATCGAATGCTGGCGACATATCTTAGAAAACACCCCGAACCTATGGATGTGGCAAGATACCGTCCGCGAACTTATCCTCAAAGGGAACGAGGTCTGCGGGGTGCGCACCTCTATGGGCGTCGAGTTTCAAGCCAAAGCCGTCATCCTGACTAATGGGACTTTCCTAAACGGGTTGATGCACATCGGGCGCACCCAAATACGAGGCGGGCGCATTTCCGAACCGGCTTCTACCGGATTGACTGAGCAACTCGTTTCGTTAGGGATTAAATCCGCCCGCATGAAAACGGGAACACCGGTACGCATCGATGCCCGGAGCGTACACTTCGATGAAATGGCCGAACAACCGGGCGAGAACGATTTCCATAAGTTCTCGTATCTCGAAACTTCGCACCGGGAATTAAAACAACTCAGTTGCTGGACGTGCTTCACCAACGAGTATTGCCACGAAATTCTGCGCGAAGGATTGCCGGATTCCCCGCTCTACAATGGGCAAATCCAGAGTATCGGTCCGCGCTATTGTCCCAGCATCGAGACCAAGATCGTGACGTTTGCCGACAAATCCCAGCATCAACTATTCTTGGAGCCGGAAGGAGAAAATACACAAGAGTATTACCTGAACGGATTCTCCTCTTCTCTCCCACTCGACATCCAGCTTCGGGCTTTGCAAGCGATTCCAGCCTTCCGTGATGTACAGATCTATCGCCCGGGTTATGCCATCGAATATGATTTCTTCGACCCGACACAACTCAACCATACGCTCGAGACGAAGCAAATCCGAAATCTTTTCTTCGCCGGACAAATCAATGGAACGACCGGATATGAAGAAGCCGGAGGGCAAGGACTCGTCGCGGGCATCAATGCGCACATCAATTGTCATGGAGGGAATCCTTTCGTGTTGGGCCGAGACGAAGCCTATATTGGCGTTCTCATCGATGATTTGGTCACGAAAGGCGTAGACGAACCTTACCGGATGTTCACCTCTCGCGCCGAATACCGCATCTTGCTCCGCCAAGATGATGCCGACATGCGTTTAACAGAGAAGTCCTACCAATTGGGATTAGCCAGTACGCACAGGCACGAGCTATTGAACGAGAAAAAGGAATACCGAGATGCCATCATCCATTTTTGCGAAGAATACTCGGTGAAGCCACAATATATAAATGAAGGACTCGAAAGATTAGGCACAACACCTTTAACGCACGGATGTAAATTACACGATCTCGTCCTCCGTCCGCAATTAGATTTAGGCAAGTTGGCCGAGCTTATTCCCGCGCTAAAGGCAGAGCTCGACAAAGTCCCGACTACACGAAAAGAGGAGATCATAGAAGCGGCCGAAATACTCATCAAGTATAGTGGCTACATCAAACGGGAACAAATGATCGCAGATAAGATCAGCCGGCTTGAGAATATCCGAATCAAAGGCAAATTCGATTACAATAGTATCCAGGCATTATCTACAGAAGCACGACAAAAGCTCACGAAGATTGATCCGGAGACCATCGCCCAGGCAAGCCGCATCCCTGGAATTTCACCCAGCGATATCAACATTCTATTGGTTCTATTGGGCAGATAACGGGATGTTCCACGTGAAACATTACTTCAGCAAATGCGCGTAAACAATTGATAATTGAGCAAAAGAGCAAGAAAAGGCAATGAACGACGATACGCTTAAACATATCAAAAGCATTCTATCCGTCATCCCGGAAAAGCCGGGGTGCTATGAATACTTTGATGAGAAAGGGACGATCATATACGTCGGGAAGGCGAAGAACCTAAAGCGGCGCGTCTCTTCTTATTTCAACAAGCAGCAGGATAGCGCCAAAACGCGCGTATTGGTAAAGCAGATACGGGACATCAAGTATTTCGTAGTCGAAACCGAAGAGGATGCATTCCTATTAGAGAACAATCTCATCAAACAATATCGTCCGCGATACAATGTACTATTGAAAGACGATAAGACGTATCCTTCGATTGTAGTCAAGAACGAATACTTTCCACGCGTTTACTCGACAAGAAACATCGTGCGCGATGGATCGAAATATTATGGTCCCTACCCTTCGGTCTATACGGCCAAGGTCATGCTCCAACTCATCAAGGAACTTTATCCAATTCGCACGTGCCGGTATCCATTGACACCCGAATCGATCCGCGAAGGAAAATACAAAGTATGTTTGGAATATCATATCAAACGATGCAAAGGTCCTTGCGAAGGATTGCAAACCCTCGAAGAGTACCAACAAAACATAACCGAGATTAAAGAAATCTTGCGGGGAAATATCTCGCAAGTGAGCAAACATCTTTTCGACGAGATGCAACGGCTTGCGGGCGAATTGAAGTTTGAAGAGGCACAAAAACTCAAAGAAAAATATGAAGCCATCGAGAACTACCGTTCGAAATCAACCGTAGTACCCCCGATGCTTCACAATATCGATGTCTTTTCGATTACAGAAAACGACCCGTCGGTATACATCAATTACCTGCATATCGGGAATGGTGCCATCGTACAAGCCTACACGTTCGAATACAAAAAGCGGTTAGATGAAAGTAAAGAGGAATTGCTTGTGCTCGGCATCGTCGAAATGCGCCAACGTTTCCAAAGCCGGGCAAAAGAGATTATCGTTCCTTTCCCTATCGACATGGAATTGGAAGGCGTCAATATTACCATTCCCCAACGTGGAGATAAGAAGAAATTGCTCGATCTTTCCATCATGAATGGGAAGCAATACAAAATCGACAAGCTCAAACAAGCGGAAAAGTTGAATCCTGAACAACGGAATACGCGCCTTTTGAAAGAGATTCAAGAGATGCTGCATTTAAAAGAACGCCCCGTTCAAATCGAGTGTTTCGATAATTCGAATATCCAAGGGAGCGATGCGGTGGCGGCTTGCGTGGTATTTAAAATGGGGAAACCTTCGAAGCAAGATTACCGGAAATATAATATCAAGACGGTGGTTGGTCCGGATGATTATGCCTCGATGAAGGAGGTCGTCCGGAGGCGTTACCAACGGGCTCTCGACGAGCAAACACCCCTTCCGAACTTGATCATTACCGATGGTGGAAAGGGGCAAATGGAGGTGGTTCGTTCGGTTATCGAAGACGAATTGCACCTCTCGATCCCCATCGCCGGGTTGGCCAAAGATAGCCATCACCGCACGGCGGAATTGCTCTTCGGATTCCCGCCCGAAGTCATCGGCCTGAAGCTGGACAGTCCCCTGTTCCACCTATTGACGCGCATCCAGGACGAGGTGCATCGCTTCGCCATCACCTTCCATCGGGATAAACGAAGCAAGAAGCAGAACCATTCCGAACTGGATGACATCAAAGGTATCGGTGAAAAGAGCAAAACGGCGCTCTTGAAGAAATTCAAAAGCGTGAAGCGCATCAAAGAGGCCTCGCTCGAAGAATTGGGCGAAGTCATCGGGCAAGCGAAAGCAAAGCAACTAAAAGAGGGCTTAAACATAACTATAAAGTGAAACGTTTCTAACTATAAAATGGAACGGACATAACTATAAAACGAAACGATTATAACTATATTTTTAAAAGATGAGAACCGTAATACAACGCGTACAACATGCCTCTGTCACGATCGACGGGGCGTTGAAATCGAAAATCGGCAAAGGATTGCTGGTATTGGTCGGCATTGAAGACCGAGACACTCCGCACGATGTCGAATGGCTTTGCAAGAAGATATGCCAAATGCGCATCTTCGACGATGAAAACGGGGTTATGAATAAATCGGTGGTCGATGTGGATGGTGAGATTTTGGTGGTAAGCCAATTCACCCTGCAAGCCTCCGTCAAGAAAGGAAACCGCCCTTCTTATATTAAGGCTTCCCGTCCGGAATTTGCCATCCCAATGTACGAATCTTTCTGCGCTGAAATGGGTGTGCAATTAGGGAAAGAGGTGCAAACCGGCACCTTCGGGGCGGATATGAAAGTAGATTTATTGAACGATGGCCCGGTTACGATTTGGGTCGATACGCATAATTTGGATTAAACAAGATGGAAGAGAATATTACGTTCAAAGAAGCGCAAGCGCAAGTCGACGCCTGGATAAAGACCTACGGCGTGCGTTACTTCAACGAGCTTACCAATATGGCAATTCTAACGGAAGAGGTCGGCGAAGTGGCTCGTTTGATTGCGCGTATTTATGGCGAGCAATCCTTTAAGGGAAGCGACAAGCAGAAGGATTTGGCCGATGAAATGGCGGATGTCCTTTGGGTACTTATCTGCTTGGCGAACCAAACGGGTGTCGATTTGACCTCCGCTTTCCAAAAGAATTTGCAAAAGAAAACCGAACGAGATAAAAACAGACATATAAACAATCTAAAATTAGCATAGGATATGGAACATTCACACAATTGCCAATGTGGACACAATCATCCACATGAACACGAAGGATGGGAAGAACGTGCCGAGGAATTCTCGAAAATCAATGCAGATAAATACCACGAGGCTTTCGGGAAATACGACTTGCCGGGAAGCGATGAAACGGTCTCTTCAGAGGTAAAAAAGCTCTTGGAGGAACATGCAGCGGAGAACTTCACACCAGACGTTTTGAAAGAAATACACGGTTTCATCGACCTGACTTCGCTCACCAGCCTGGACACGAAGGAGAGCATTTGGAAGATGACTGAAACGGTCAACGACTTCGAAGGGACACGTCCGGACGTACCGAACGTTGCTTCGATTTGCGTCTACCCGCTCTTTGTAGAAACCGTCAAGCAAGCCCTCACGGCCCAAGAGGTAAACATCGCGTCGGTAAGCGGAGGTTTTCCCGCTTCGCAAACCTTCTCTGAAATCAAGATTGCAGAAACGGCCATGTGCGTCATGCTAGGTGCCGATGAAATCGACGTAGTGATGAACTTAGGCTATTTCATGGAAGAAAATTACGAAGATTTATGCGATGAATTGGACGAAATCAAGGAGAGTTGCCGGGAAGCTAAATTAAAAGTCATCCTCGAAACGGGCGCCTTGGCCACGGTAGAAAATATCCAAAAGGCATCCATCCTTGCGCTTTACTCGAATGCCGATTTCATCAAGACATCGACAGGGAAAGGTTATCCAGGAGCGACACCCGAAGCGGCCTACGTCATGTGCCACGTCTTGCGCAAATACTACGAATTGACCGGGAAAAAGCGGGGCATCAAAGTCTCGGGCGGCATCCGTACGGCCGAAGATGCGGTCAAGTATTATACGATTGTAAAGGAAGTATTGGGCAAAGAATGGCTCACGAAGGATTTGTTCCGTATCGGTGCCAGTAGTTTGGTAGGCGATATTGAGCATCGCTTAGGTAAATAAAATAGATACTCCGTCTAAAGACCGTTAGACGATGTGTCTACTGGCCGTTAGACGGAGTGTCTACTGATCGTTAGACCGACGGTCTACGACTTGCGGGAAATAATATATTCCGATAATATCTTCAACGATTGCTTGGCCGGAGTATTGGGCAATTGTGCTAACAATCCAACTGCTTTTTGTTGGAATTCCTCCATCTTCTTTTCGGCATATTCGATACCGCCTTGAGCTTTGGCAAATGCGATAAGCCGCTCGATATGTTCGTCGGTAAAATCTTTTGCCAAGATGATGCGGCGAAGCTCGTCTGCCTCTCTCCCACCCTGCCGCAGGGCGAAGAGCAACGGAAGCGTCACTTTCCCTTCCCGAATATCATTTCCGGTCGGTTTCCCGATTTGTTGCCCTTTGAAGTAATCGAATATATCATCTTTGATTTGGAAAGCATAGCCCAACTGGACACCAAAATCACGCATCAAAGCTACCCGTTCATCATCCGCACCGGCTGAAATCGCACCGATTGAAGCACACGCGGCCAAGAGTGTGGCGGTCTTCTTATAGATTACTTGCATATAGCATTGTTCGTCGAGAATACTTTCGTCGGCCGTTTCCATCTGTTTGATTTCGCCTTCTGAGAGGTCGCGTCCCAAGTCCGAGACGATGCCAATAATACGCAAATTACCCGTTTGGATCGAACGGATAAGTGCCGTAGAAAGGATATAATCGCCCACCAACACCGACACCCGATTATCGAACAACGCATTTAAAGAAGGGACACCGCGCCGTTGCTTGGTTTCGTCGATCACATCATCATGAATTAACGTCGCGGTATGCAACAATTCCAGAAAGACCGCCGCGTTGATCGAACTTTCCGTCACCTCACCACACGCCTTTGCCGACAAGAGTACGAGCAAAGGACGGATATGCTTTCCAGTAGCACTCAATATCTGGTCTATAGCCTTTTGCAAGAGGCGTGTCTCGCTCCTGAGCGAAGTTTCAAATTCCGTATTAAAACGGGCAAACTCCGCTGCTACCGGTTCTTCTATTTTACTTCTATCAATCATAATCCTCTAAATGCTTTGCAAAAGTAACAAAAAGTATCGAGTATGCGAGTTTTTTCGTACATTTACAAAAAATTGTACATCAAAAACGTGTTAAAAGCAATGAAGCTATTCTTAATCGATGCGTATGCGCTGATATATCGCGCCTATTACGCTTTCTTAAAGAACCCGCGTATCAACTCGAAAGGGATGAATACGTCGGCTATTTTTGGGTTTATCAACTCGCTGGAAGATGTGTTGAAACGAGAACAACCGACACATGTCGCCGTGGCTTTCGACCCGCACGGTCCTACGTTCCGCCACGAAGCCTTCGAGCAATACAAAGCCCAGCGGGAAGAAACGCCCGAAGTGATTCGCCAATCGGTACCGGTCATCAAGGAGATTATCCAAGCGTACCGCATTCCGATTCTTGAAGTCCCCTATTACGAAGCGGACGATGTCATCGGTACGATCGCCCATCAAGCCGCCTCCGAGGGATTCGACGTCTACATGATGACGCCGGACAAGGACTACGGGCAACTGGTCGGTGAACATATATATATGTATAGGCCCAAATTCGGCGGAGACTACGAAGTGCTGGGCGTGGCAGAGGTATTGGAAAAATACCAGCTCGCCTCAACCAGCCAAGTCATCGACCTGCTCGGCCTCATGGGCGATACGGCCGATAATATTCCCGGATGTCCTGGAGTCGGAGAAAAGACAGCGCAGAAATTATTGGCGCAATTCGGGAGCATCGAGAATCTCCTCGCCCATACCGACCAGCTCAAAGGGGCGCAAAAGAAAAAGATCGAAGAGAACGCCAAGCAGATCCGCTTCTCCAAATTCCTCGCGACCATCAAGACCGACGTGCCCATTACCTTCGATGCCGCCCAATGCCTCCGCGAGAAGCCGGACGAGGAGCGGCTCATCGATATTTACACGAATTTAGAATTCCGTACATTCGTGAACAAACTCCGGAACGAGTCCTCGCCTACTCCGGACGCGAACCCGCTCCAGTTTGATTTATTTGCGACCGATTCCCCGAGCGATTCCAAAAATTCGACTCTCGCGGACTTAACGAGCACGCCTCACTCCTATTATCTGGTTGATTCCGAGGAAAAACAGGCCGAATTAGCCCGCCTTTTGGAGGGTCAGGAATATTTTGCGTTTGACACAGAAACGGAAGGACTCGATCCGCTCACGGCGCATTTGGTCGGTATGTCGTTCGCCATTCGTGAAAACGAGGCATGGTACGTGCCGGTTCCGGCCGGTCAAGCACAAGCGCGCGAGGTCGTCCTCCGTTTTGCCCCTGCCCTTCAAAATCCGGCCATCCAGAAAATCGGGCAGAACATTAAGTTCGACATCTTGGCACTCCGGAAGTATGGTGTCAAGGTAGCGGGGAAATTATTCGACACCATGCTGGCGCATTACCTCCTCAATCCGGAGTTGCGGCACGGAATGGATTATTTGGCGGAAACCTATCTCCATTATAAAACGGTTCCCATCGAAGATTTGATTGGTCCGAAGGGAAAGAAGCAAGGCTCGATGCGCGATGTCCCCTTAGAACAAATCAAAGAGTATGCCGCCGAAGATGCAGACATAACGCTCCGCCTCCGCAACTATTTCGCCCCTTACCTAAAGTCAGAAGGCGTCGAAAAGCTTTTCGAGGAAATCGAGATGCCGCTCGTCTACGTCTTGGCCGAAATGGAGGCCACCGGGGTGAAGCTCGACACGGAAGCGCTCCGCCAATCCTCCGAAGTTCTCACCATGCAACTCGCCTTCCTCGAACAGGAAATCCACCAACTCGCCGGCCAGGAGTTCAACATCAACTCGAACCGTCAAGTGGGCGAAGTCCTTTTCGACAAACTCCAATTGGACACGAAGGCGAAGAAGACCAAGACGGGACTTTATAGCACCAGCGAAGAGGTATTGGAAAAGCTCCGCGCGAAGCACCCTATCGTCGAGAAGCTGCTCGATTATCGCGGACTGAAGAAACTCCTCAGTACTTACCTCGACGCGCTTCCGGCCCTCATCCATCCGGAGACGGGGAAAATCCATACCTCGTTCAACCAGGCCGTCACCGCGACCGGCCGCCTCAGCTCGACCAACCCGAACCTGCAGAACATCCCCGTACGCGACGAATTGGGACGCGAAATCCGCAAGGCGTTCATTGCCGATTCGGATGATTGTCTCTTCTTCTCGGCCGATTATTCACAAATCGAACTCCGCATCATGGCGCATCTCAGTCAAGACCCGCACATGGTACAAGCCTTTTGCGAAGGGGCGGATATCCACGCCTCGACCGCCGCAAAGATTTACAATGTCCCGCTCGACGAGGTCACGCCCGACATGCGCCGCAAGGCTAAAACCGCCAACTTCGGTATCATCTACGGTATCTCCATCTTCGGCTTGGCCGAACGCCTGAGCATTCCTCGCGCCGAGGCGAAAGAGCTTATCGAAGGTTACTTCCAAACCTATCCGAACGTACGCGCTTACATGGACGAAAGCATCCGCGTGGCGAAAGAAAAAGGCTACGTCGAAACCATCTTCAAGCGCAAACGCTTCCTGCCGGATATTAATTCGCACAACGCCATGGTGCGCGGCTATGCCGAACGTAATGCCATCAACGCGCCCATCCAAGGCAGCGCGGCGGATATTATCAAGCTCGCCATGATCCGCATCCACCAGCGTTTCGAAGAGGAAGGACTGAAGAGCCGCATGATTCTGCAAGTACACGACGAACTCAACTTCAACGTCTACCGTGAAGAGTTCGACCGCGTAAAAGCCATCGTACTGGATAGCATGGAGCACGTCATTCCCCTCCGCGTGCCCCTTATCGCCGATTGTGGCGAAGGGCGGAATTGGCTCGAAGCGCATTAAGGAATTAATAATTAACAATGAACAATTAAAAGCGGTTTGTGCAGTCGCTTTTAATTGTTCATTGTTAACGACTAAAAGTTCACGATATGCCATGAAATTCTCTATCTTTAGCCTAAAGATACATATCTGCAGCCTAAAGATGCTTATCTTCAACCTAAAGATATATATCTGCAACTTAAAGATAGACTTTCTTTCGTAAGGTCATACTTTTTTCCTGCCGGCCATCCAAGTTTTCTTCCCCGATTACCGGACATTTTTCCCTATCTGTTTTCTTATTGGACTCACGTTAAATCGATTAATTATTCAAGTTCCACTTCCAATAACCAAAAGTTGTCTTCCTCGTTGACGCCTTCTTCTTGGATAAACTCCGCTGGAATCTGAAATAACAGTACCGAATCGGTATCTCCTTCACAACAGATCAGTGTGGCTAAAAATCGGTTATCTTTTGTATGAATAATATCATTCTCTATTGAAGAGAAATGGAAAGTTTGATAACCCGTAGAAGAAAGAAGCGTCAGCAAATAGTCCCGGTTCGGAGCCATCCAAGTAAATGCACCTTTACTTCCAACTGCACGGACGGTGGATAGTAGCGTATAAGATTCCTCCAAACGGTCATATTGTTCTAAATCCCCGTATCGGTCATAATAATCTTGGCTTATGCTGGGCGTCAGCACATTTTCCAGCGGTTGCAATATCGGTTGTAGAAAACAATCATCCGCCTCAGGATCGTAGACAATGGCAGTTTGCGTATCGCCTAATTGGTAAGCCACTTTCCCTTGATAAGTAAAGAATTGATTGAATTTGTGAGCGGAATTGGCCAAGTCTTTCTCATAAAAACTTTTCCGGATATTACCATCCAAATCACAGATATGGAATATGCAATCATCCGAAGTAATAACTAACAAGGTACGATCATTGACATAATGGAATTGATGGATATAGGAATCCGTCTGTATCCTACGTACAAAATCCCCGGATTGCGCATCATAGATTTGCCATCCAGAAGCTCCTGAAATCCATACTTCGAGTTCCCCTCCGGACGAAGGAACGACATCAAAATCGGCTATTTCCGCATATTCGCCTGGTCCATTGCCTTGATGGGCAATCCGATGAAGGAAACGCCCTTCTTGGTTAAAACACAAGATGGTATTTTCAGATTGTATATAAAAACAGGAATCCCGTTTGATGATTTTGTTGCCCCGCCCACCGATGAGCGAAGCATCGTTCGTTTCTAACGGTATCAAACGATAATGAGGAAAAATAGACGACAATTCGACCTTTTCAGAAGCCACCGACATATAATCCCCCAATGGGAAAAGCGGCTCTTCCGTACATCCTTCATTCGACGTACAGGCTGATAATAATACCGTAATGCCTATTAAGCAGCATGTTATTACTTTATTCATCATACGCATTCACTCTTTACTTTTCCAAACGAATCACAAAGTTAGCGATTCTTCCGGAATATTCCCATAGTGTATGCCTCTTGGCCGATGGAAAAACCGTTTCAAACCATTTATTTCATAGTTATATCCTCTTTCTTTTACAGGCATAAATCCCGCCCTTTAAGGTTATAAAATAAGGAAGAGTCAATTCACCATTACTCGCTATATAATAATCAGTTATCTCGGAGGTGAAAGATAAGTTTTGAAATTACGGATGTATAGTAATAACACGCCAATAGCCGCCATGGTCTGCTCCTTCTCTGACAAGTAATCCTTTGGCTTTTAGATTTGCTATTTGCAATTCAATGGCACGTTTGCTGACTCCAATTTTTTCTGCCATTTTATCTTGAGAAATGGAGCCATCTGATATTACAAGATCGAGAATGCTTTGAGCCGTTCGCCCTAACCGCTTTTGTTTCACCGAAGGTTTTTGCAAATCACCGAAGATTTTCACCGAACCATCTTCGTTTAAGGGAACACTTTGAAATTTTTGATTTCATCCTCCAAACCCCGCCCTTTTGTACTTAAATCCCCTACTTTCGGATAAGAACCTGAAAATTTCTTCACTTTTTTCTTGCTATTTCATTTTTCCTCCTTACCTTTGCATCGATTCCGCATCGGAGAGCGTTCCGACTTTGGGAATCATTGAAATATTGCAAGTATTTTACGAAGATTATTTCCTCTTCTGAAAATCTGGTAAATTTTTTGAACACAGCGGAGATAATGGACAGTAAATGCTTGCGCTCTGATACGTATCTGTGAGGGTTTCGTGTATGTTATACATTGAGACTTTAGTATAGCGTATAGGCGCGGGCTGTTGTTCTATTGTTGCTGTGTGGTTTACCAGAGCCTCAGAAGAAACGATAGACAACGTAAGCCCGCGCTTTTTTTATGTCCGTTCATAACCAAAGCCGGGGCGTTGTTTAAAACCTTCGTAAGATTTAATCAAGAGTTTATTAATCAAACATTTTTGTATAATTAAAATTTTAAATCTTATGAACAAAAAAGTACTTACGCTTTGCGCGGGTATGTTGTTGTCTGGCTTAACAGCTGGTACGGCTCTGGCTCATCAACCGGAGTATCGCACTCCTTCTGTTTTAGCTGCACCAACAAACCTTACAGTGAGTCAGATTGATACTACAAAATGGTATCAATTAAAGACAACGACAGTAATTAATGGGCAAGAGGTTGAGGGTTATTTGACTCAAACTCGAGACATTAATACGGGAAAAGTTTATTTGCAGGTTGTTCCTTGGTATCGCGTAGCATTACTTCCTTCTTTGTGGAAGATTGAATATGATACTAATGACGGCGTTTCTGGTGGAAATTGGACTTTTATCAATAAGGAAACTAATTTGGCTTTGTCTTATGACCACACATTCTCAGCAACTGCAGAAACCAATATTCCGACAGCAGATAATGCCGTATTGGAAGATTGCAATACAACTTGGGAATGGTTTAATACAGATGACAATGGAACTGATCCTTTTGAAAGCTTGGCACCGTATGCTTACATCGATGCAGATGCTACGAAGAGTACGGTCATGTGTATGATTCAACGTGCTGATGGTTTGATTTATTCTTATGTGGGACCAAAGAGCGAAATTGTCCGTGGCAATATTGTAAATCCCGCATTGAATCCGTTGACAATTCAACCTGTTTTAGCAGAAAGCATTGTTTTGAATCCGAATGATTTCAATTCAATGATTGACTTCAACAAACCAGGTCATGCACAAAATGCAGAATTCAAATTCTTCTATCCGAATGGTGATGCGATGGATTCTACTCGCATGACAGGCTTTAGCTTTGATGAAGCTATGATGCCTGGACAAAAATACGTTGCATCTCGCTCAGATATTTCTGATATCTATGAAATGGCATTGGCTCAACAAGGCTATACAGGTGCTGGTATCGAAGATTTATTAGCAGCATATCATGCGGCTCAGGCAACTCATGATGAAGCTGTAAGTAATTTGGAATCGGCTACTGCCCAATATAATCAAGCTTATGTAAGTTGGGATGCACAAGAGAAGGTTGTTGAGTTTTATACTAAGAAGTCAAAGAGTGCTACTGAAACTTTGTTGACAAAGAGAGGCATTATTGCTGATAAAATAATAGATGTTATCGATCTATTAGATAATAGCACCAATGCCACAATGATTAAGAATCTTGTACAATCTGGAGATTTGGCTGCGGCAGAAGATGTTGATGCAAAAAAAGAAGCGTATGACAAAGCCATCGCCGAGTACAGAAATGTTGTTGGTGAAGAAAACATTGTAGAAATGACTGCTGCAGTGAATGCTTTGAAAGCAGCTTCTGCATATGTTAGTTGTTATGAATTAACCGATAAAGCTATCGGACATAATGAAACAATAGCATGGTGGCAAACTTTAGTATTAAATTTCAATTCTTATCTGGAAAATCTTGATAATCTCGAAGATTTATTAGATAGAGCTGTCAATTATGACAACTTGCTTTCTGAAGCCAAAGAGATCTTAGCAGAAAAAGAAGCTGCACTTGAGACTGCCCAGAATATACTGAACTTAAAAACAGAATCAGAAAAGCTTGCTAAACAAGAATTAGATAAAGCTATCGCAGCTTTAAATACAGGTACAGATGCTTTTGCCCGGGTTAACTATATTTTGAATGAAGGCTACATGCGCTTGAAGTTGGTGGAAGATGCTGGTGAAAATGTAAATGCGGCCAACAAATATTTGATGGTTGATACTACATTCTGGCAGACAACACAAGTGCCGTCTCGTTCGGATTTGAAGATTGTAAATAAAACTCCGGATGTAAATGATAAACCTGCTATTGAAGCGCGCTATTTCTTCAAGTTAACTTACCATCCTTCTCAAGATAGCCTTGTTGTTGAACCATTGAATGCATCGGCTATTAGTGATTCTGAATATGAATTGCGCAAGAAATGGATAGAGTCTAACGTATCGGATGGCTTTGTATATGAAAATGATTTGGCTTACGGGTCTCAACCAAGTAACACGCATACAAGAATCTCTGCGAATCAAGATATGCCGGTTGCTATTAAATTAGCAGATGACATTGCTACGGTTGGCCAAGGTTTGACAGCAGGAAGCGTAAACCGTGCAGATCATTCATTCTTAAAGACTCGCATTGGCTTCAACAATCCATACGATTACTTGGTTCGTACTACTTTGCCTGAAGGTTTGTATTCTATCCAGAATGTAAACGGAAGCTATGTTGTAGCTAACTTCGATGGTTATTTGCAGTATGATGTTCCGGAAGATGGTACGCAGAATTATAACAACATGCCAGCTACAATGTTCGTAGTAGAAAAAGCAGGTTGTGAGAATGGTTCTCGCGTAGTGATCCACAACCGCGAATATGGCAGCTATAGCACAATTCCAGCATTCGAAGGTCAATTGTATAAACATGAAGATGGTTCTATTTACTTCATCAATACACGCGACTATGTAGAAGGCTTCGGTCGGAACTATACAAATGCAGTTGACAGAAGAATCTTGGCTTATGGCGATGATTATGTCATCAAACCAATTACTGATGAAGCTGCTTTGACAGACAAGAACCATGGTTACGGTTATATCGACGCTGAAAGCTTGAAGTATACAGAATATGCGTTGAACTACAATTCAGCATTGAACAACAATGTTTACTTGAATGTAGACGAGGAAGGTTACATCACTTATAATGGTGAAGGCATTCAGACTCGCTTCGAATTAGATACTGTTTATGCAGCTAATGAAGGTGAGATTTCGAATGTAAAGAACTATGGTTATGGTGCTGGTGTAGCTGATCTGCCGCAATTGCAGCGTCAAGCATACGTATTGAAGGTTCGCGATGTGAACTTGATTGACAACGATACGACTTATGTGGCGTTGGTAACAGAACCGGGCAAGAACGCTTACTATAAGGCTATTGGTATCAATGATATCCGCAATGGTAAGGGTATGATGGCTCAGTTCTACTTGAAGTCTGACCAAGTAGATGCAGAAGGTAACGAATATTATGCATTGATTGATGTTCGTTCGAACCGCTTCTTCCCAGTTTATTTGAATGGTGCTCGTCAGTTGAACTGCACAGATTCTAATGGCAAGACATCTTACGTTGATTTGGATAACGAACCGCAAGAACGTGCTTCTGCCTTCCGTTTGGTAACTGAAAACCGCCCGTTGTATCGCGAAGTAACCGACGAAACTATCGACTTGTTCAATAATACAGGCGAGAAGTTGATTGAAGACGGTATGTACTTAGGCTTTGCTGAAAACAACAGCAAGAACGGTGCAATGGCTGTTGAAAGATTAGCTACTGACAATGCTCGTATGCCGCAATACTTGTTAGGCTTCGATAAGGATTCTGTAGCAGATGGTTACTGGTGCAATACGAACAAGCATGGCTACTTTGCTTCTGTAGAAGAGGCTGAGGCTGCTGCTGAAGATGAAACACATATCGTTAAGTATAACGGTTATACTTCTGGCCGCTTCTTGGTGAACTTCACAGACTCTGTATTGCCAGGTTCGCACGCTTACCACAAACCGGATATGTACACACACAGAGGCGTAGCAGTTCGTTTAGGTTTCGTAGAAGGTGTTCACATGTTGGTTAACAAGGAAGAAGCTGAATACATCAACGACTTCTTGGGCACGGAAGTGAAGGCTGGCGAATACTTCTTCACATTGGTAGGCGGTCATAAGTTGGCTGACTTGCAGAACGAAGAAGGCTACATCATTCCGGAAAGATTGTTCAACGACGAATACACGAAGATGAACACCTACACGACTGGCAAGCACAACAACTGGTCGTTCTCGTTCCGCCTCATCGACGAAACGAATCCGGAAGAGTTCTTGATCGAGTCTAACTTGGAAGGCGTTTCTTCAATTGGTTCGATGGAAGGTGCTTGGATTAAGGATTACAACGGATGTCCGGTTGTAAGCTATATCGATGGCAACCACACGACTATTGAAGCAAGCAACTTGAAGAAGGATAACGTAACAGACGGTGAAATCTTCTTGCTCGAAGCTACAGACCAGGAAGCTACAGCCAACGAAACAATCGCAGCTGAAGGTGCCATCTCCGTAACTGCTACTGACGGTGCCGTAGTAATCAAGGGTGCAGAAGGCAAGAACGTAGTCATCGCTACTATCTTGGGTAAGGTTGTTGCTAACGAAACTATCAACTCGGATAACGAGACAATCGCAGTTCCGGCAGGTATCGCAGTAGTTTCTGTAGACGGCGAATCGTTCAAGGTTGTAGTTAAATAAATGAATAGAAATAAGTTCATAACATTATAAATTTAAGTTGTTAATAAATAGTTAATAAGCTGATAGTGCCCCTTGTGAAAGTCGCCGCAGCGCATAAACGTATTAATATTAGAAATTAAAGTTCTATTCAAACATCGCTCCCTTCTGGGAAGAACGGAGCGTGAAACTCTTAAGAGCCTCTTTCCTCTCAACAGGGAAGGGGCTTTTCCGTGTTTACGACCTTCTTTTGTCGAAATACTATATTGAGCACCTCGAAGTACTATATTGACATGCTCGAAGTACTATATTGACGCGCTCAATGTAGTACTTCGACAAGCTCAATATAGCACATTGGCATTCCCGAAGTGGCACTTCGGCCTGTGGACTAAAAATTCTTCTTGTTTGTGTGAATAGATGAAAAAGAATCTGTACCTTTGTAAGCGAACAAAAAACAATTAGATATCATGGAAAAGATAACAGGACTTATCGATGCACCTTTTACGCCGTTGGATGCGAGCGGAAAGGTGACGTGCGAGCCGATTCCCCGCTATGCGGCGATGTTGGCAAAGAATGGATTGAAAGGTGTATTTATCAATGGCTCTTCGGGCGAAGGGTATTTGCTCACAGACGAGGAGCGCATCCAGTTGGTCGAGGCTTGGATGGCCGCTGTGCCGGAGGGCTTTAAGGTGATTGTCCACGTGGGTAGCACGTGCGTGGAGTCGAGCCGCCGGTTAGCCCGTCATGCGGCCGAGATAGGCGCGTGGGGCATTGGGGCGATGGCTACGCCTTTCCCCAAGATTGGACGTGTGGAAGAGTTGGTGGCTTATTGTGAGGAGATTGCCTCGGCCGCGCCTTCGCTTCCTTTCTATTTTTACCATATTCCGGCTTTCAACGGGGCGTATCTCCCGATGCTCGATTTCTTGAAGGCGGTAGATGGGCAGATTCCCAACTTTGCAGGTATTAAATATACGTATGAAAGCCTCTACGAATACAACCAGTGCCGGTTGTATAAAGGCGGAAAGTATGATATGCTGCATGGGCAGGACGAAACGATTCTTCCTTGCCTTGCCATGGGCGGCGCGCAGGGCGGCATCGGCGGTACGACCAATTATAATGGCCGCGAACTGGTCGGTATCCTGGAGGCTTGGAAGCAAGGCGATATCGAAACAGCGCGCGAAAAGCAGAATTTTGCCCAAGAGGTGATTAATGTGATTTGCCACTATCGGGGCAATATCGTAGCCGGCAAACGCATCATGAAGCTCATTGGCTTGGACTTAGGGAAGAACCGCACGCCTTTCCGCAACATGACGGACGAAGAAGAGGCGGCGATGCGGCGCGAATTAGAGGAAATCCATTTCTTTGACCGTTGTAACCGCTTCTGATTATGCCTGTAAATTCGAAGATTCATAACCGTTATTATCCGTGGGTAGTCGTAGGGTTGCTTTGGGTGGTGGCTTTGCTGAATTACATGGACCGGCAGATGCTCTCTACCATGAAATCGGCCATGATGGTCGATATCGAAGAGTTGCAATCGGCTACCTATTTCGGATACCTGATGGCGGTCTTCCTGTGGGTGTATGGGATTATGAGTCCAGTGGCGGGCATGATTGCCGACCGCATCAACCGCAAGTGGCTCATCGTGGGGAGCTTGTTCGTCTGGTCGTTTGTGACCTTGATGATGGGCTTCTGCACCGATTTCCACCAACTTTACATCCTCCGGGCGATTATGGGCGTGAGCGAGGCGTTGTATATACCTTCTGCCCTGTCGCTCATTGCGGAGGCGCATTCCGAAAAGACGCGTTCGTTGGCGGTCGGACTGCACATGACCGGCCTTTACATGGGGCAGGCGTTGGGCGGATTCGGCGCGACGATTGCTTCGGCCTACGATTGGAAAATCACCTTCTTCGGCTTCGGTTTAGTGGGTATTCTGTATAGCTTGGTGCTGATTCTTTTCTTGCACGATGTGCAGAACGGATTCTTCCGAAATGCACCGAAGAAAGAGGAGACGGGGACAAAGGCGCAGAATCTCTTCGGCGGTTTAGGCGTCGTGTTGGGCAATGTGGCCTTTTGGGTGATATTGTTCTACTTTGCCGCTTCGAGCTTACCCGGCTGGGCGACGAAGAATTGGCTCCCTACCCTCTTCGCCGAGAACCTGCATATCGAGATGGCCGAGGCCGGACCGCTTTCGACCTTCACCATCGCCTTCTCGTCGTTCATTGGCGTGATATTCGGCGGCATCCTCTCCGACCGATGGGCACAGCGGAACATCCGCGGACGTATCTATACAGGCGGTATCGGATTGGCATTGACCATTCCGGCCCTCTTGATGTTAGGCTTTGGGCATAATCTGCCGATGATCTTGGGTGGCGGCCTCTGTTTCGGGATTGGATTCGGGATGTTCGATGCCAATAACATGCCAATTCTTTGCCAATTCGTATCACCCCGACACCGCGCGACGGCCTATGGGATTATGAACATGACGGGCGTCTTTGCCGGTGCGGCGATTACCTCTTTCTTGGGAAAGTCGATGGACGGCGGGCATTTGGGTACGGACTTCGCCCTGCTGGGTGGCGTGGTGGCCGTAGCTTTGATTATGCAGGTATGTTGCCTCCGCCCGAAGACGATTGAAAAGACAGACGACGCATGAAGAAGATACGATGTTTCTCTTTTCTGGTAGGCGCTTTGTGTCTGGCGCAGGCGAGCTGGGCACAAGGCGCGTTGCCTGCAGCTCCGCAACCCGTCTCGGCTCCCTTTGCCGGTGTGTCGGGCGAGTATTTGCTGTTGGCGGGCGGTTGCAATTTCCCCGATGTGCCGGCGGCAGACGGCGGAGCGAAACGATATTATGCGGAAGTATGGGCGAAAACGAAAGACCAAGACTGGACGCAAGTAGGTTCGCTCCCCGAAGAGACGGCGTATGGCGCAAGCGTCTCCACTCCCGATGGCCTTCTTTGCTTGGGCGGCATGAACACGGACGGGGCGATGCGCGCCGTATACCTTATATATATAGATGCGGCGGGCCGATTGGTGAAAAAGGATTATCCTTCGCTTCCCGTTTCGATGGATAATTTGGCAGCGGCCTATTGCGAAGGGAAAGTCTATGTAACCGGCGGGAACCAGCACGGAAAGCCAGGGCGGAAACTGTATTCTCTGGATTTGGAGACGCGGACATGGACGGAACTCCCCAATTTCCCCGGCGCGGCACGTGTACAGCCCGTGTTGCTGGCCATTTCGGATGCGCTCTATCTCGTGGGCGGTTTCGAGGCGGGCGACCTCCATTCTCCCCCCTCGCTTCCAGCCGGACTGTTGCGCTATTCCATTTCCGAGCAAACGTGGGAGCAGGTAGGCGAAGTTCCACCCTTGCCGGATTCGCCACGGACGCTGACGGGCGGATACGGTGTGGCGCTGGGCGATACGTTGCTCCTTTTCGGTGGCGGCGTGAATGGTGCGCGCTTTGCGGCAGCATTAGACCGTCCGCGCCAACTTTATCAGGCCGAACAAGCTGGAGATGCTGCTCGTGCGGATTCAATCCGAAAGGAAGCAGAACTTTATATGCGCCATCCCGTCTCTTGGTACCGTTTCAATCCGGAACTTTTGGCCTATCATATTCCCACGGGTACTTGGCGCGTGGTAGATACTTCGCCCCAATACGCCAAGGCCGGCGCGGCTTGTGTAGTTTGGAATGGGAAGATTTGGGTGCTTCACGGAGAGGTAAAACCCGGTGTGCGTACTTCGGATGTGGTTTCTGTCAAGAATTTATGAACACAGAGACTCGGAGACACGGAGTGTTTTCAATGTGCCAATGTGCTAATATTTTTAATGTGCGATCCATTAGCACATTGTTTATTTACTTATTAACACATTAAAAAACTCTGTGCCTCTGTGTCTCTGTGTTTTGATATTAAATCTTCGCGTGCTTTCGTACGTTCGGATCTGAAATGGGTTGCGTGCGGATAAGGCGGAGCGCTTCAGCGGCATTGTCTGCCACCGCCCACATGGCTGCATGCGCCGGCCGCATGAAATTTTCCGCCACGGCGCGGTCGAACATCGCCAATAGCGGATCGAAATAGCCCTTGATATTTAGAATTACGATGGGGTTAAGATACAATCCTAATTGTTTCCATGTGATGATTTCGAGTAATTCCTCGAGCGTACCACATCCGCCTGGGAGTGCAATAACAGCGTCGGCAAGTTGCGCCATGGTCTGTTTGCGCGTGTGCATGTCGTCCACCTCGATTACCTCGGTCAATCCCGTGTGGCACCATCCTTGTTCTACCATAAAATGAGGGATGACACCTACCACTTTTCCACCCACGGCCAATGCGGCATCCGAGAGTGCGCCCATCAGCCCGATATTTCCTGCGCCATTGACAATCCGTATGCCCGCCTTCGCCAGCGTTTCGCCCAACTCGCGTGCCGCCTCGAAATAGCCTGGTGCAATCTTTGTGCTCGATGCACAATATACACATACTGTTTTTATCTCGTTCATATTCTTGTTTTGCCCGCAAAGTTAAAAGAAAAATAAGGATATACAAAGAATATGAGACGATACAGCCCATCTTATGCTATATTATTTATTCTTTTTATTATTCGTTTATTTTTAGGCGCAGATTTCACGGATTACACAGTTTTTATTGATGGAGTTAAAAAGTGAACCGTGAAATCCGTGCCTAAGAATTTATTTCATATGAAATCGGAGCTTCCGCACTTTCTCCCGCATCTCCCGAATCGCCGTACTTTCGACTTTCGGCTTTTTATGCAAAACCGTATCGATGGCGGCTGATAGCTTTTCAGGGTGATAATAAGCAGGTTCTGCATAGAGCAATGCGAGGAGATAATAGGGATAGATACGCTCCGGGAGGATGCGGATGGCATACAACAGATGCGCCTCGGCTTCTGGATAGCGCCCGATAGTTTGTTCGCACTGCGCGAGGACGTAATACATCATTGGATCCGAACTGACTTGCGTACCGCGCTCCAAATAACGGATAGCCTCCTCTTCCCGACCCGTTTCCTTCAGGCTACGCGCCGTCTCGAATAGATATTCCGGGCGATGGCAAAGCAACGGATATAGTCTTTCATAGCCCTTAGCAGCCGTTTCGTAAGCTCTGTTTTCATAAAGTGATCGTACTCGATTCCAGGAACGATAAGCCTCATAATAACCCATTACCTGCATGAAAATACATACGCTAAGGATGGATGCCAACGACAGGGCCACGCGCTGTGTCCACACCATCCCCACCTTTTGTGGAATAGCCCTCTCCGCCCCCATACAGGATGCACCCAAGCAAACCAACAGCACCCAAAACTCCGGCAATTGGAGCGGATAGGAGGCGAACGCAAACACGCCCAGCGACAGCAGTGCGCCCGTGGCTCCATACATCCGCCGCTTCGTGCCTTGATAAATCAAATAACCTATAAGGAAGAGAAAGAGTGCCAGCCCGATAAGTCCCTGCTCTACGCCGATTTGCAAGTACTCGTTGAACGCATACGGCGGACAGCCTGCCACGTACCGTTCCTGTGCCGTACCCGTCTCTAAATAGTGCGCTTGGGCATTGGCATATTGGGCGGGAAAGCTACCCAAACCTGTACCGATTCCTCGATTCTCGACAATCGCTTCGCAAGCAACGCGCCACATCAAGAAACGCCCGTCTGCCGAGTCTTTCTTGAAATGGTAGAGCGTCCACGAAACGGCGATGAATACGCCAATCAGGAGAATGCCTATACCCCGCGTCCAGGCTTGATATTGTTTGGCATACGACATGAAAGAGACCCTGTGGTGCGCCACAAACACAAACACGCCGCCTGCCGCCGCTGCCAACCAAGCCGTCCGGCTCATCCCTGCTGGCAACATCACCAATAGCATAAAGAAGCAAGCCCACGAGAAAGCCCGCACAATCCGCTGCCCGGCATACGTCCCATGGAATGCCAACGGAAGCAATACCGCCAAGAAACCGGAATAGGGTCCGGGGTTGAAGAACGTGCCGGTAAGGTTAAATAGCGCATGGTTAGACGCGGCATGTCCATAGAGTTGCGCTATGCCCAACACGCACTCGTAAAGCCCCACGAGGAGCCACAATCCCCAGAGGAACGGACGCAACAACCGTTGCCGCGCGAACAGGAGACGCAATGCGAACCAACAGACCACTAATTGCCCGCCCATCAAGAGCTTCTCCAGCGCCAGGTTCAAATCCATATCATAATGAAGCCAAACAACAAGCCCATAAAGCAATACGCCTGCATCGGCCCAGGAAATCCGTATGCCTTTCCCGGTCCAAATGCCCAGGAGCAAGCTGGCACTTCCGAGCCACATCACCAAATGGTACCAAAACAGGCGCCCCGATACCAACCCATCCGCCAGGTTCCAATCCGAAATAAGCGGCGTAGCTGCCAAGCCGCAGCAAAAGAGCGAGGCGATAAAGAGCCAAAGTATATTTATAAGTCGTTTCATCCTCTATTTTACCTCCTTCATAAACCGTTCCCACCGGAATTCATCCGTGTAGGGATCCACGGATTTCCATATCTTCCAGACTTTGCCCACGATGTATTCCTCCGGCAAGAGGCCCCAGTAGCGCGAGTCTTGCGAGTTCTCCGCCTTGTCGCCTCCCATGAAATAGTAATCCTTCTCGAAGCGGTAGCGGGGCAGCGGGCGGCCGTCCAGGTAGACGGTGGAATCGCGGTAGGCGAGCGTCCCGCGTTGTTCCCATTCAATCACTTTCTTGTAGAGCACGTAATGCGTGCGGTCCATCTCGATTTCATCCCCGGCTTCGGGGACGTAGAGCGGGCCGAACTCGCGGATGTTCCAACCCAACAGGCTGTCGTAGGGGAAACTGGCGTACACCTCCGGCGAGAAGTCCGCCTCGCCCATCCGTTCCATCCGGTTTTGCGCCGCTTCATTGCCTAATGCGCCGTCGTAGCCCGCTATATGATAATGCCCTTGGCGGATGGAGAGCGTATCGCCCGGCAAGGCAATGCACCGCTTCACGTAATACTTCAGGAGGTGCATCTCGATGCGTTCCCACGTCTCCGGATGCGGGAAGTGGAACACCAGCACATCGTTGCGGGCGATCCGATGCAGCCCCGGCAGGCGATGGATTTCCACCCGCTTGCCCTCCATTGCTTCCGAGAGGTTGAAGAGGCGCGGCCCCACCAGCAGCTTGTTCACCAACACGAAATCCCCCGCCTCCAGCGTCGGCTCCATCGAATCGCTCGGGATGCGGAACGAGGCGAAGAGGAACACCTGCGCGGCTATCCACAACGCCACCAATCCTGCCGCCCAGAGGATCAGGTCCAGGAGGCGGTCTATCCATTTCTTTAGTACTATTTTCATTCTCCTATCAACTTAGCCCGAGGCAAATCCGTTACAAATACTTGCTTCCCGTCGCGAATGAAAAAGACCTGTTCTTCGCGTCCTTTCGTCCGGTCGCGGAGCCAAAGCAGGGCGTTGCGGGGCACTTCGTATTCCACATAGCGCCGCTCGTCCGCCACCTGCCGCCCCAGCGACTTCCAGCCCGCCGCCCCGTCGTTGTAGAACAGCTCGTATTCGTCGCCTGGCCAGACAAAGTTATCATCATTACGCGGATTAAACACAATTTTCCGGATCTTTTTCAGTTCGCTCATATCATAAGCGATGAAACAATCCTTGTCGAAGGACTCGAAGTAGGTCAGGATGTTGTTGTCCGTGATGGCATCATATTCTTCCGAATGCGGATGCGAAGGTAATGTGTTCATTCGTTTTAACGGTAATTGCCGTTGCATTTCTGCATCTTCGTAAAAAGCCAATCCGCTTATTTCGATATTTTTCTGCGGGGGCGAAACGAAGCGCACATAACGTAATTTTTCCAATGTATCTGGCATAGTAAACTCGCAATAATTGGTATGCAACGTGTCCTGAAACTCATGCAATAAGATGGGGTGAAGAAAGTCTTTATCCCGGCTTCCTTCGATACGCGCCCCAATAATGGAATCATGCAGGAAATAGGGGAAGATGCGGAACAGTCCCATCTTCCGGCGCAACGTTACCCGTTCCGTCTCTTTAGAAGGCACAAAGCGGTGGATGGAATCACCTAAATGTAGAAAAGGATAATCCACATGTCGCTGCGTATACCCTGTCTGGCAGAATGCTTGGTAAATCACTTGGGGCTCCAAGTCCCGAAACGTAACCTTTCCCCTTTGGGGTTGCGCCATGTCTATCGGCACCCATCCTTCGGGCGAGAATACGCCCAAATAGACATACTTTTCTTCTGTTTGTGCCACCGGTAGGGAGACTTCGTTTTCCCCGTAATATTCATGCGTCACGTCCCGACGATACCGGTCGCGAAACAGCGCAGGCACATCTTTGTCACGTGTAATGCCGGCTATCGGTTCCGCCTGCCTGCCATAACAAGCGCGGAACACTTTGCCCCGCTTCCGGCTGTCTTTGGCCGCCCGTTTCCGGCTGGGCATATATTCATAGAGGGCGAAAGAGACAAAGCGGCCGGTCGTATCGCGCACCACGCTCCACGAATGCCCGTGTTGGTATTCCGGCGAGTAAACGATGGCATCGGTAGCCACTGGAATACCGCAAGCGCGCAGGGCATAAATGGCCGCATCGCAATATTCACGGCAATAGCCTACGTGGTGGTCCAGGATGAAATCGGCAGGTTGATGATGGGTCGCGATGTCTGTCAGGTATAAGAACGAATCCCTTTCCAAGGAGGTAGCAATAATCCGACTTGCTTCGATGATGTCCGTTCCGCCTGGATAAAGCGAATCCAGCAGATGCGTATAGCGAGTGTAATATTTTTCGCGCCAGTCGCTCAGGGGCTCGTCGTAAATGCGATAAGGCAGGATGTATTCGCAAAAGTCCGCAAACGGGAGATGCTTATTCCAGGGCTTTTCATGGTACGCTTTCAGTGCCCAGTCGATATTTTCTATCAGGTATTCCGCTTGTATGGTTTGCACGTCATACGCCTTTTCTCCCGTATAAAAGGAGACGTTTTTCCAAGGTTCCACCTCTTTAGGCGAGATATAGAACTCGTCCGCCGCCTTTTCCAGCAGGGGGCGGACCGAATCAAACATCGCATTGGAGTAACTGTACCAGCGCGGCATATTCTCGATGAGGAAACGGGCAGCCAGATATCCCTCCTCGTCACCCTCGTAATGCGCCAGCACCTTTTCCAACTCCGCCCGGTTCTCGCCCGCCAGTTCCAAAGCAGTATTGAGCCGGTCAGGTTGGCAGGAAGCGCAGAGAAGCAGGATACAGATATAATAATAGGCCGTTTTCATTGCACCTTTCCCACAAATGATAGCATCAACGATTCACCTGGAATATTTCCATAAATCGTGACGGTACGGTAGAAATCGCCCGGTTCTTCGGCTTTATAATAGACCGTTAATGTAGCCGTTTCGCCCGGAGCGATTTCTTCCCAATCTTGCTCGGTAGTCGTACATTCGCACGAGGTCGTAATGCCTTTGAGCTTGAATATCTCCGTACCGTTATTTCTTAGAATCACTTGCTGTACCTTCGTTTCTTCTTTACCCACTATGCCCATATCGTATTCCTCTTGGTTGGTTGCCAGGATAGTTTCAGGCAATTCATTCACGGTTATGCCCGCAATCTTTTGCAGGTATAAATCCCTCACTTTGAGGTTATGAATCGGATTGCCTATAACTACCACTTTGTTGTCTTTATCCAACAGGAATGTTTGGAACATCATTTCGCTGGGGAAATGGTTTAGAGAATTAAAACGATGTTGCGTATCAATACAAACTGGAAATGAGAAGCTATCACGTTGTAAATAATAACGTAATTCATCGTTATCTTTCGGCTGAAAGAAAAATAGAATAGGAACCGTTTTATTAGTAACAGAGTCTACTAATCTTATAAATTCCTTCCATTTAGGTAGCTGTAACTTACAACTGATACAGCCCATAGAATCCACATACGTTACAATTTTGTTTTTAGACTTAGGTAGATAATATTCTATAGTGTCGTTTACATATCGTGTAAATATTAAGTTCTCAGGAAATCTAATTTCTTTCCCTTGCCATTCTTGAACTAATCGTTCAATATGGGTTCCCATATCTTCTTGACATGAAATGAAAAGATTTAATATACACAATAGAAAAGCTATATTTTTCATTGTATTACTTTATTTTATAACGAATAAACTCTATATCATCAGCGGAAGATACACGAGAAACCGTATACAAGTATTCTCCTTTGCTATCTATTGATAGGGCATATAAATGTTGATCAGCTTGATAGCAAATTTTAGGATTCCCTTCTTTATCAAAACGGTATATCTCTACCGGTTGTAAATGCTCTGGATCAAATTCTTTATTATCTAAATGTTCGTATATTAGGTAAACAGCATCATCTGTTAGCGTCCATGAAGAATATGCCAAATAAGAAGTTTGATTTTGAAATGTAATGAAAGGCATTGGTATATTAGATTGATGCTCTTCGTATTTTAATGGATAATTATCTGGACCAATAATTGTTTTTATAACGTTTAAAGAATCATCAAAGATAGTAATTTTATCTTTATGTAGTTCAGCCATCCAAATGCGATTATTTGTAACTCTAAATAGATTACCACCATTTACATCTGCTACAAAGTATTTATATTTATCCATAAAAGACATTTTGTTTTGATTTTCCAATGAAGTATTTTGCATTGTATATATAGAGACTGCTGCTACATTATTATTATAAGCAGAATCATCTAAATGCCACATATGATAACCTATATATTCAGTATTATTCAATGGACAAATATCCGTTTGCATATGAATGTCTTCACTATATTGAAATTGATTTATAATGGTCAATTTACTATTTTTTAAAGTTTGCTCTATATCTACTGTGTAAAATTTGAATTGTTGAGCATCCTTTATGTAAAAAATAGGAGATTGTGAAGATGGTACAATACATTGACAACTTCCAAACTCACCTGGACCATTACCTCGTACAGCTAATCCCAGTATTCGTTTTCGCGTATCCAATGAAAATATTTCAATCATATAGTCACTATTCGGATTATTCTGTACTAATAGCAATGAATCATGGATGAGCCAATAAGCGACAGGATCATTGAAGGTATCATCCAATTCCACTTTTTCTGGATTCAATAGAGATTGAACCTTTATATTTTCACGTGTAAAATAAACATCTCCTTGTTCTCTTTCTTGATTATTACAAGATAAGAGAAGCATAATCATACCGAATAAATAAATAACTCTTTTCATATAAATCTATTTTTTAATTGAACTTCTAATATTCATCTTTGCAATAGTAGGCTCAGGGGCCTCAACTATACAATAAATAACGTTATCCCATTCATCTACACAAAAGCAATCAATCGTATAGTCTGGGATAATCTTTTTGATGGGTTCTCCCTTCCAATTAAATATCCATATTTCATTTTTCTTTGTTTCTGATTCTTTTGTTTGCATGGTGTTAGGATTATATAGTAAATATATGTATTTACTTGTAGCATCTACTCTGACTACACCTCGTTCTGTATTTTTGTCTCGTTGAGCAGAAGCCCAATCATCACCATATTGATACTTGTATTTATAAGGAGATAAAAGAATTCTTTTTTTCAATATAGGTGTATTTATTGTATCCTTTAAAATATCTAAAACATGTGATGTTACACTGAGTATATAGTTATTCTCTTTATTGTAAGCGAATTGAGATTGGTGAAACATGAATCGAGGAAAGTTATCAATACTTTCTTCTCCTGGTAAAAAAGAAGGATAATCACCGCAATAATTTGTAATATTACCAATACTATCTAATATAGCATATCTTCCATCTTTAAATCTGCCTGACGCAATGTATCTACAATTAGTTATTGGAAGTAACATATCTATATCAGTCGAAATAGATTTTCTTTCTTGTATTCTTTGGAAAAGAGCATTAGACGTATTAAACTCAAATAGATTCCAATTGTAATGCCAACGATTGTAGATGTTGACAATATTTTCATCAAGTAATAAAATTTGTATAGGTGGCTGATATTCTTCTGGTCCTATTCCAATCGGCATCTCTCGTTTAATCATTTTATTCCTTTCTATATTATAAATCCATAACATGCTGTCACCTCTAAAGTCACTTATCAGCAAGTAAGGATTAATAAGTTTCATTTCCAATGGAGTACCTATTAATGATGAATCTTGAGATAAGATACATTTGATATGTTCTATTTTGTCAAACTTAATCTCTTTATTGAATGAACAACTTGTTAAAAATATACAGAAAAGGTAAAATACATAATACACTTTCATATTTCAATTCTCCATTTTTACTAAGTAAGAACCAAAGGTCTTAAGAACATAAAGACCTTTGGTTTCCTTACAATATATTAGTTTTCACCATAAACATGCGTATGAGCCCAACAGCAAATTATATGTCCTCCAGGACAATGCTGATTTGCTCCACCAGCTCCCGTCCCCCAACATGTTCCCCCACCGATGTTTTCTCCACGAGCTAACGCTTCTACATTCTCTAATGCGAGGTCAGATAATTCAACACTCTGTTGACTCTGCTGGTAATTCCAACCAGCAATAGCCGCTGTTGCTACAACAGCAACTGCTAATATGATCTTTTTCATATTCTTTTCTTTTTAATTTGTTGTTTATACGTCTTTTATGAGTCCTTTTCCCAACCAACCTCCCTATCGGTAAGATTGCGGGCACGGCGAATATGACCCTTATGCCGTTCCGTTTTAAAAATATTTCGTACCTTTGAGGCGCTGTTACCTCCTTTCCGTATTAAGTTCAACAATATGGAGGAGGAGTCCGGGGAGTTGCCAGCTTATCAGGATTGCGAGTCTCATCGAAGCTGCAACTCCCTTTTTCCAACCTCTTCCTTTAGACGTTTCCGCTGGACACCCCAGCAAGCATTAGCTGGACACCCCAGCTAACGTTAGCGTGGCATCTTAGCTAATGTTAGCGTGCCACCCCAGCAAGTGTTAGCGGAGTACCTAAGCTAACACTTGCGGGGCAGTACAGCATCAAATCAGCGTGACGTTATA
This sequence comes from uncultured Parabacteroides sp., assembly GCA_944325335.1. GTDB lineage: Bacteria > Bacteroidota > Bacteroidia > Bacteroidales > Tannerellaceae > Parabacteroides. Next base: position 44,976 of record CALUZR010000005.1, read on the forward strand.
CGTCAACACACGCGGTTCCTTCAAGGTCGTCTTGCCTGTCGAGTTCGTAAAATACGTCTCGATTTCAAGCCGATACTTGCCTTCAGCGAGGTCTTGCGGTACGTTGAAGACGACGCGGGAAGGTTCGTTGTAGAGGACGTCGGTGATTTCCGTAGCAACCTCCAGTTCGCTGACGAACCGGATTTTGTGCAACGTCACGCCGTCCTGCTGCACGCACTTGATTTTCCGTCCAGAAGTCTCGACAGCATGGCCGCGAACCAGCGTGCTATCCGTCTTACCCGACTGCAAATCTTTGACTTGCGTAATGACCGCACCGCCCAGTTCCTGTTTCTCGACAATCTCGAACTTCACCTCGCCCAACGCCTCGCGCAAAAGTGCCGTCCCGCTCACATTGATAGAGAGTTGGACGCCCTCGCGCGGTTCGCCTTTCGAGTCGAAAACGCCCGAAATGGAGGGTTTGTAAATGAAGTACTCGCCGGTGAACATGTTGCCGTTCAGCAACATCTCGACGATTTTCTGCTCTGCCAGTTTCTCGATGTGCTCGACCGTTTCCGGGCGGTACTCCGTGCGTTCGATACTGATCTCGTTCGCCACGTCCGCAAACGTCTTCGTACTTCGATACTTCTTGATCGACACCATGTAATCCTCTTTGTCATCCACGGTGATCGTGTTTTCACGCAGCACGACCGGCCACATGAAATCACGGCCTTTTACTATCAAAGCCATACGAATTTGATTTTTAAAGAATTAATTGTTTATATAGATTTCAAATAATTTTCCACCTCTGGCCACGAAGCGACCGGAACCGACAGGTGTTCTTTCACCCTGGCCCGTGCTCGCTTGATGCTATCGCGTTTAATTGGAATCATGTGTTTGATGTGTCTCACATGGAAATCGAACCGGCTCAGGCAGCAATAACGGATGTCCCACTTCGTTAGCTGGGGATTCGCGCCGCACAGCCGCCGCACGAATCCGCTGAAAGTCTCGTTGGCCAACGCCACCAGCACCTCCCAATCCGCCTCGTCCATATAAAACGGGGAGGACTGGAGGGTGCGGAGCAGGTCCGAATCGATGCGTGTCGCTTCCATGGCTTGTGGGGATTATATAATAAGGTATTACTAATCGAGGCTGAAACCGGTAAATCTCATTTCGACTCGACGACCTAAGCATTCAATATTACCATAGCCATAACAACGCACGTTTCCACCTTCGTCACGGGCTAAGGCATTGATGTTCTCCAATGCCAAATCAGAGAGTGGCTGCTTGTCCGTCGCATTGTGAACTTGGTAGAAACCTACCATACCCATGGCGCAAATGACCATTACAACTAAAATTTTACCTTTTTGTTTCATATTTCTATCTATATTATCTGTTCATATTTTTTGTTTTTCTTATCTTTGCCCCGAAAAATTCCTTGTGCATTTGGAATGCTTTTACGGGATTTTTCGAAAGACGATTCGAAGGTATTGCTTTTGAAAAATGCCACCAAATAAAAACGGGGAATTTTTTCTGAAGAGACTGAAGGATGCTTGCAGAAGCACTTCCTTTTCAGTTCAGAGTATTAATTTTCAAATAATTACAGAACAACAAAAAATTTAAAGTCGAACGATGAATAAAGAGATAGGGAAATTAAATGATAGATTCAAAAAAACGATTGGATGGGTTGCCCTATTTATCATATCGCTGGTTTTGCTGCTGGCTGGACCGGTAAGCCATGCTTGGCACGCTCAAGAAAAGGATCGGATTAGAGATGGGATAGAGGCAGCCTTGGATACGGCAATCGTAAAAGAAAAAATGTTGCATCAAAAATGGGTGTCTATGGAATATGATGCGGATCAATCTCCGGACAAAGGTGTAATTTCTTTGGATGAAAAGATGAATTATATGGATCAAGTATACTTGAGCCAACGGGATCCGAACCGGCATTGTCTGGATAGCCTTTATGATGCGGAATTGAAGCAAAGAGGGTTAACTTGCGTAAGCGCCATTCGTTATAACTTGGGGGATTCCCTAAAAGGCGCAAGCTGTTCTCCCAACGAGTTAAAAACGATGGAACTTGTAAAACAATATTCCTTTCGGGTTTCGACAGAAAAACCGCCTTTCGTGTTGCAAGCATACGTACAAACGCCTAATCTAAACGCTGGCGGATGGCATCCCTATTTCTTTTTCAGCTTAGGTGCATTCGGAATGCTCTTTTCTTTATATCTATTTTTGAAGGAAAGGAAAAGGTTGCTGGCCATTGTTTCCACCAACCAAGATACTACAAATTCGTGGACGCGCCCATCCCCTTCCATTTGGTATGACGAGCAATTTGCGACTATAAAGAATCTGAAATCGGGAAAGGAAAAGACCCTACATGGTTTATGTAAAACATTATGCATTGCATTTTTGAAGAATGAGCATCATATTGTAACGTATGAAGAGATAGCGGAGATACAAGGATATTCGACTAAGGCTCTATCTGAAAAAGACTTGAACCGGGTACACAAGGCTATTAAGCCATTAAAAGAACAGTTATCTTCTCTTGATATTGAAATTCGGAATATTCAAAAGACAGGCTACCGCATGATATTCCCAGACGAGAAGGAGGAATAATCCGGTTCGCAGCATCCGCTTCACCCTGCGTTTATGAACTATTCTTCCGAATAAATCGGATTTGCAGTTCATATTTGAATGCCCCAATTTCTCGTCGCAGGGATTTTGTGGATTAAAAAGATAATCCTAATTTTGTTCCGTTAATTGAAATGAATATTCAAATTGGAGGTAGAAATATGAAAATAGAATTGTTCACATTATGTGATTATGTATCGAACAATAACGGAAAACTGACGATTGTCAACACATTTGACGCGCTAACAGCAAGCAAGTTTCCCTGGCGCGCTTATTTTGGCGTAGCTATAAAAATAGATTTAGCAGGAGCTAAAGCAGAAAATAGCCAATTTGCTATGCATATCCACAAAGAAGGAGACGAACAAACACGTCTATTCAATGTCAATACAACTATAAAGCCTCAAGAGATGGACAAACTCGTTTTTGCTGGTAATATCAAAGGCTTGATATTTGCAGAACCAGGTGTATACCATTACGTTATATCCATCGACGACGACATTCTTTTAGATTATTTATTTACTGTTAATTCTCAAACACATGAAACTAAATAACCATACAGCAGACCATAACGAAGATGTGGTGGTCATTACGCCCCAAGAATTATTCCCTAACCGTGAATTCAAAAACGGGAACGAAGCCTTCTTTCATTTCCAATCGAGCGCAACGGCTGAAAAAAGCGGACATTCGCACCCATTGGATACGCGGCTGGCAGACAATCGTGTCTCATTTGAGCAAAATTTAAAATATTGGAACCACCAAACGGCACCATTGTCGGTTAACAATTTCGATAATACTTATTTTGAAGGCATTGTGGCCATGGGCACAGAAGCTGTGCCTTATATCATAGAAGAAATGAAGAAAGGACCTACCCCTTTGGTACATGCGTTGGATTTGATATTCCCCGGCGTGGTGGAATATGATGGATATGTTTCATTAAAAGATGCTTGCGACACATGGCTTTCAATACTTCAATAAACCGAGAATCGCTTATTTCTTATTTTCCCAAACTACGGGAAGATGTTAACTTTGAGATAAAAAGCGACTGTACGCCTGTTTATAATTGCATTGCGTGGGCTATGGATATAACAGACCGTTGGGTGGATCCAGACGATGATATCCCCGGGCATTGGTGGCCTCAAGGGGTCGCCAAAGACATGGCTTGTGAAACGTTAATCCGTGCATTTGAAGCGGTCGGATTCAGCGTCTCTCCTGATAGCCATTATGAGGCAGAATATGATAAAGTGGCTTTGTATGCGCTTGATGGAGAATGGACACATGCCGCCAAAATCACTAGCGACCATGCAGAGCATAGCAAATTTGGAGAGAGCTGGGACGGTACACATAGCCATGACATATTTCAAGACACTATTTACGGTAAAGAATATGCCTATATGAAACGCCCTATATCGCAAAGAAATAAGACAGAAAAAGCGACAAAAACAGTAGGACGCATAAAGGTAAACCGAATGAAACTAAATTGGAAATAACCCCCCCGATCATTTCATCCGCATGTAGTACCGAAGTGGACGAGATGTTACAAAGCATATTCCACCACAGGATTATTATTATCCATACTGGTCGTAAATAAATGGTTGTCGCGAAGCTCTAAGCCAAGCACATGGTGGTCCAGCGTATATTGATGAAGCAATTCGCCCTCCAATGAAAATACATAGAGATATTTACCACCGTCCGGCAAATCCTTTCCCTCCTTGAATGCCTTCAGCATTTCTTTGAACGATATCCCATCAAACGAAGCGTAAATGCAGCTATCGCCCACCAATACATCCTCGAAACCCTTGATGCCCGTGGGAATCGCCTCGCCCCCTACGGATTTAAACACCGGTTCGCCGCCGGGGCCAAACAACACCTTGTGGAAACCCGTCTTTCGGTTGTATATTTCAAGCACTTCGCCCAGTTGGGTCACCATGGCCAGCACACCGTTCCGCGGATTGTAATCCATAAACGTACGCCAAGCCTGTGCCAACGCCGGGCGGTTCTCCAGATGGGTGGAATCGCGCGTGGGGATAACGCCTATGCTTTGCTGGATTTGCCCGTCCATGCCAATTTCATGATAGCGGTATTCCCCGGTGTAATCCGTCACGATAAAGCCCTTTTCCGACTTGCAGAAGTCTAACGTACGGAGCAAACGCTTATCCAACGGAATCTCTTCTACCCGCGCCACGCTCCGCTTTGCCATATCGACCGACCAACGGGTGATTTGCATCCGGTTCGCATCCAATACCCACACCGAATCGACGGAGCAAACCCGCACGCGGTCCCCTGAAAGCATTTCGTCCGGACCTTCGCCCCGCCGGCCAAAAGGCGCGATCGGCTCCCACTCCGGATAAGAAAAAGCATACAAGTAATGAGAATCATTATGCAAATCCATGACGACCGCGATGCCATCCTCCACCTCCACCCGATACGGATAGCGGAAGAAAACAGAATCGGAGCCAATCTCCCGTTCGCAAGTAAGTACGTCCACGGCCTTGTCTTCCGTATAATCCGCCTTACGGGCTTGTTTATTACACGATAAGAGAAGGATAGCACCTAAAAATATAAATCCAAAAGCAATACGTTTCATATATCAATCCATTTAATTTCAAAAAGAATATTCCTTGTTTGCTACAAAAAATAATTACCTTTGTCCCTGCAAAAGCCTCCTTTCTGACTTTTAGTTCGACAATGGAAAGGAAAAATCAGGGAGTTGTTAGCTACCGGTAGACGGTAAATCTGGAATAGCTACAACTCCCATTCTCTCTTCTTTTAGAAGAACATTTCCTAATGAGTCCACTTTCAAAACCATCGGAACCAGGTTCAGCCTTTGATAGCCCACTTTAAGCAATAAAGCAAAAAAATCACTTCACACATGCGTATGTTACTTGTAAATTTCTTACTTTTGCCCACGCAAGCCATTGTCTGCAGGAAAACACCCTTTCAGGCGATTTCCAAAAGACGGGGGCAAAAGTAGGAGGGAAGAAAATTCCATCCAAATAAAAACGCGGAAAGAATGCGGAATTTTCACGGAAAGTGTTTTTTCCGCAAACTTTCCGCAAAAGTGAGTAAGAAATTATAGATTATTAATATTGAAAAGAGCATGGATTTAAAAATAAATAGTAGGTGGATTGTAATCTTTACCCTATTTCTGGCATCATTCATCGCATTGCTATGCGTAGGGAAAAGCCATTCGTGGCATACGCAACAAAGGGAACAGAAGATAGAGGAAATGAAAGATGCCTTCGATATTGCTATCCAAAAAGAGAAAATGCAATTTATAAAGAAAATGGTCATGAACTTCGATGCCGCTAATTCCCCGGATGCCGATGTCATCTCGTTGGACGAGAAAATGGCCTATCTCAACCAGTCTTATCTGAGCAGAATAGACCCGCACCGGCACCATTTGGATAGCATTTACCAAGCGGAATTATTGCGACGGGGGTTTTCGCTCTTGACGGCCATAAGCTATAGCCTGGACGATACGACAAAAGCCAGTTGTTCTTTTACTGATTTGCAAAATATGACGCTCCTAAAAGAGCATACATTCCGGAACACGTTAAAAGAGCCTCCATTCATATTGCGTGCGTATGTCAACGACCTCGAATCCTTGCCTTCCGGATTATGGCATGCCTACCTTTTAATGGCTTTAGGCATATTCGGCATCGTCCTTGCAATCTATTTAGTCGCCAAAGAATGGAAAAGGGCATTGGCGATTGCAACCCAAAACATACAAGCCCAGCAAGCACAAACACCCTTTATACCGGAAGCCTATACCATTCCGACCCAATGGGTTCACATCGCACCCTCTATTTTGTACGATGAGACATGCCATCTTTTAAAGGACGAGAAAAGCGGCATGGAAATCGCCCTGAAAACGCCGGATTTCAAAATCTTCGAAGCCTATATCCATCGCGAAAAACGGATCTTGTTGTACCTCGAAATTGCTGAAATCATAGCGCCTACCATAAGCAATGGCGCCATGTCCCAGCAAGAAAAAGACCGCATCCGGAAAAGCATCAAAAGCTTGGAAAAGCAAATCGAGCCTTTCGGCTTTGGATTTGAGAATAAGCGGAATACCTCTTATCGGTTGGTTTTACCGGGCGAAGAGGCTTCATCGGGCCATTGATAAATCCGCAAAACAGGATTGCTATCGATTTGCAACGAATCCACGGCTGCTTTCAATGCTTCATCTTTCAGCTTATCTTTATGCTCCAGATACAAGGCATTGGAAGCAAGCATAAAGAGCAGGTTTCCGTCTGCATAGAAGCTAATTTCATATTCGCTTATATCAAACGCGCCATCCAAGAAAAGACCCGTATCGGTCAGTTCGGAAAAGCGGGTGTTTGCCTTTGTCTTCCGGTCCAGGCAAAGGTATTTATCTGTCCCGTGGTCGAGGTAAGCAAGCAATATCTTATCTGGCAATACATAAAGGGAAGAGATGCCAAACGCATAATCGGCTACCGTTACCTTTTGGTGGAAATCCATAATGTCCTTATACCGTTCGGCCAAAAGGGAGGCAGGCATCTTTGCACTTCCAAAATCCATATAATAAGCGGGTACGCATCCGGTGGAGGAAATCCGGTAAATGGTATCGTTGAAGTTTTCGGCAAAGAACGTTTCGCCTCCGGTTTGACTTAGGTGCGAGCCGCCCATGATATGCAAAAATTCCGCTTTATTGGGTGCTATCGGATAGAAATGCCGCTCGACTTCACCCGTTTGCAGGTTTACGACCGAGAATTTGCACGCATTCACTTCGGGCGTGATTTGATTGCCGCTATACAAAAGGGCATGCGTCGCATCGAGCCATTGCAGGTTCGTACACCAAAAGTCTATTTTAATTTCCCGTAAAAACGCCCCTTGGTAATCGTAGCACGCCAAGCGGCTTTTCCGCATATCCCATATCCAGATTTGCTTTTTCTGCTTATCTACCATGAAATCAGCAATCGTGAGGTATTCTTCCGGCCCTTCTCCCCGACGTTGGATCGCATGGTGGAAGCGGCCTGTTTTATCGAAAAAGGAAATGGCTTGGTTGCTTCCGATGAGGTAATAATCTTTGTCGGCATAAATCCGGTTGGTAAAAGCCACGAGGGCACTATCAGTCATTTCCAAAACGACCGTATGGGCATCGGGCGACAAGGTTTGAAGGTCAAACACTTGTTCGTTTTCTCCCACATTCACTACGGCGAATGCCTCGCCTTCCGACGGGCGATCCGCACATCCACTTGTCCACATAATCCCTACGACGAGGGCAATGGTTTCAATCCATTTCTTTTTCATGTTTTTATTTTTTATTTATTAACCAAGAAATTCTGCATTTTCTCTTTTTCCGAGAGGCAAAAGTAAACCAATCGATTGTAGAAGCAAAATAAAAAGATATAAAGTTTCAAAAAAAACAAAACACTTGCTCTTTCTGAAAAAACATAGGCATAAAGGCGGAGATTTATAACTATGTTTCCCGGCAATTATAGGCATAAACAAAAGCAAACATAGGCATGGTTTTTCGAAGAATCAAAAGTCGTATGCTTTTATTAAACATTTTCCTGTTGCCGGTTCGAATGAAAATGCGTATGTTTGCATGTTGATATTTTAAGACAAGGCGTTTTATGTTAAAACAACAACTACGGCAACAATTGCAACAGAAGCTTTCACCGCAGCAGATCCAATTGATCCGTTTGCTGGAACTCCCGACCATCGAGTTGGAAGAGAAGGTAAAACATGAATTGGAAGAGAACCCTGCGCTGGAGGAAGGGATGGATGCGCCGGATGGTTTTGACCAAACGGATGCGAACGAACCCGAAGAGACGGACACCGACCGCGCGAACGACAACGAGGCCGACGCCGACCTCTCGCTGGGCGATTACCTAACCGAAGACGACATACCCGATTATAAACTCCAAGAACTGCGCGACAAGGCGGACAAGAAGGAGGAAATTCCTTTCTCGGTCAGCGAATCGCTCAACGAATATTTGCTTCAACAACTCGGCCTTCGCAATTTGCCCGAAAAGGAGATGAAGATTGCCGAATACATCATCGGGAATATTGATGACGACGGATACCTGCGCCGCGATTTGAACGCCATTGCCGACGATTTGATTTTCCAAGCCGGCATGGACATTTCTGAAAAGGATATCGAACCGGTATTGCAAATCATCCAAGACTTTGAGCCGGCCGGCGTTGGGGCACGCAACCTGAAAGAGTGCTTGCTCATCCAACTCAAGAAGCGGGAACCCAACGAAAAGACACACTATGCGGAGCGTATCTTGGAGGAATATTTCGACGAGTTCACGCGGAAGCATTACGATAAAATCCTCCGCGGATTAAATATTTCGGAAGAGAAGCTGAAAGAGATTGTCCGCGAAATCACGACGCTCAACCCGAAGCCGGGCAATGAATGGGGCGGTACTATGGAATCGGCCATGACGCAAATCGTGCCCGACTTTATCGTGGATGCGAACAATGGCGAAATTACCCTTTCGATGAACAACCGCGGCATACCGGATTTGCGCGTCAATAAAGAATATGTGGCCATGTTTGAAGACTATTCGAACAATAAAGCCAACCAAACCACAGAGCGGCGCAATGCCATCCAGTTTGTGAAGCAAAAGCTCGACTCCGCGCAATGGTTCATCGACGCCATCAAGCAGCGGCAAAACACCCTCCAGCGGACGATGGAAACCATCATCCAGCTCCAGCGCGAGTTTTTCCTGACGGGCGATGAAAGCACGCTCCATCCAATGATATTGAAAGACGTGGCTGAACGTGCCGGATTCGACATCTCAACCATTTCGCGCGTCAGCAATAGCAAGTATGTGCAAACCAACTTTGGCATTTATCCCTTGAAATATTTCTTCTCTGAATCGATGCAAACAGATAGCGGCGAAGAAATATCGACGCGCGAAGTCAAAAAGATTATGAAAGAGCATATCGACGCGGAAGATAAGCGAAAGCCACTGACCGACGAGGAATTAGCATCCATTCTAAAGGAAAAAGGATACGTCATTGCCCGGCGGACGGTCGCTAAATATCGTGAACAATTGGGCTTGCCTGTTGCTCGTCTTCGAAAAGAGATATAATTTTGCAGGCAATGAAGACGATGGCAAACATATTATCCGGCTTATTCCACCCGTTGTTGATGGCCACATACGGGATGGGATTGGCGTTTATGTCCACTTACCTGGTAATTTATCCTTTGCCACTCAAACTTTGGATTCTTTCGGGCGTATTCCTGATGACGGCGGCCTTGCCTGCCTTGTTCATCTATTTGATGTTTCAGCTCAAAGCAGATGCCGACTGGAGTTTGGACCAGCGTCGCCGGCGAACATTGCCCTATCTGGTTTATATCGGAGGCAGTGTAGCAAGTGCACTCTTCCTTTACAAGATGTTGATGCCTTTCTGGATTTCTGCCATGTTCTTAGGGGTAGCTATCGCCATGTTGCTGGCTTTATGCATTAATTTCTTCTGGAAAATAAGCGCGCACATGATTGGATTGGGCGGCTTGTTGGGTGGAATGATGGGCGTGGCACGTATGTATTTCATGAACCCGTATATAGGCTTCATGATTGTATTGTTGGTAGGAGGCCTGGTTGGTTCGGCACGTTTGATATTGCAAAAACATACGTGCGGGCAGCTCTTGGCCGGATATGGATTGGGATTTATAAGTATTTATATATCTTCATTATTGAGTTATTTCTATTTTTTCATTTAAAACACGAAAAGACATGAATTTTCCAACAGATGTAAAGTACACGAAGGACCATGAATGGATCCGTGTAGATGGTGATGTAGCTTATGTGGGTATTACGGATTATGCCCAAAGCGAATTAGGTGAAATTGTCTATGTAGACATTACGACAGAAGGCGAAACGGTGGCCAAAGAGGAGGCTTTCGGTACCATCGAAGCTGTAAAAACCGTATCCGATCTGTTTATGCCCGTGAGTGGTGAAGTCCTCGAAGTTAATCCGGAGTTGGAGGATGCTCCGCAACTTGTCAACGAAGACGCGTACGGCAAAGGATGGATCATCAAAATTTCCATCTCCGATCCGGCCGAACTGGACGAACTCCTCGATGCGGCAGAATACGAGAAGACGATCAACAAATAATCAACCTTTGGTAGAATCAAGTTGTCGTCTTAATAGGCTATATTGTATCAAAAAGAAGCTGGGAAACGCTAAATGAATGATTTTAGCGTTTCCAGTTGCTGGAGCGCCTAAAATCTTAGATTGGGGAGTTTCCAGCACGAAGCAAGCGTAAAGACATCGATTTAAATGTTCTATTTTTAATACTAAAAAGAATATGACACCAATAGTTAGTATTATCATGGGAAGTACTTCGGACCTGCCCGTCATGGAAAAGGCGGCGAAGTTCCTCGACGAGATGGAAATTCCCTTCGAAATGCACGCCCTCTCCGCCCATCGCACGCCGGAAGAGGTCGAGAAATTTGCCAAAGGCGCGAAAGAGCGCGGCATTAAAGTAATTATTGCGGCAGCTGGCATGGCGGCACACCTTTGCGGCGTAATCGCTTCGATGACCACGGTACCGGTCATTGGCGTACCTATCAATTCGACGCTCGACGGTATGGATGCGCTCCTCGCCATCGTACAAATGCCTCCGGGAATCCCGGTTGCTACGGTTGGTATCAACGCTTCGCTCAACGCTGGTATTTTAGCCGTGCAAATGTTGGCCGTAGGCGATGAATCTTTGCAAGTCAAATTAGCCCAATACAAAGAAAACTTGAAACAAAAGATTGTAAAAGCCAACGAAGACTTGGCGAAAGTGTCTTATAAGTTTAAAACGAATTAAGCATGAAGAATGACGAATCTCGGCTTAATGAAGAATTAAAAATGAAGAAGGAAGAATTGGCACCTTCTGATTCTTCCTTCTTCATTCCTCATTCTTCATTCGATCCGTTTAATTATTCTCGCCGGAAAACATCGGTCGTTCAAATAGGCGATACACCGCTGGGCGGAGAGAATCCGATTCGTATCCAGTCGATGGCAAACGTCTCGACGATGGATACGGAAGCGTCTGTAGCGCAAGCTATCCGCATGATTGAAGCCGGGGCGGAATATGTCCGCTTTACAGCACAGGGTGAACGTGAGGCGCATAATTTAGGAAATATCCGCCGTATCTTGCACGAGAAAGGTTATACGACACCACTCGTGGCCGACATCCATTTCAATCCGAAAGCCGCCGATGCCGCAGCTCTGGAAGTCGAGAAAGTTCGTATCAATCCGGGTAATTACGTGGATCGCGTGAAGACCTTTAACCACGTGGAATATACGGACGAAGAATATGCCGCCGAGCTTCAGAAGATTCGTGAACGCTTCGTACCATTCCTTCATATCTGCAAAGCACACCATACGGCCATTCGGATTGGCGTGAACCACGGTTCGCTTTCCGACCGTATCATGAGCCGTTACGGAGATACACCGCGCGGGATGGTAGAATCGTGTATGGAGTTTTTACGGATTTGCCGAGAGGAGGATTTCCCGCATGTAGTTATTTCGATAAAAGCATCGAACACCGTCGTGATGGTAAAAACAGTCCGCCTTTTGGTCGAGACGATGGACAAAGAGGACATGCATTATCCTTTGCATCTTGGCGTCACGGAAGCGGGCGATGGCGAAGATGGACGCATTAAAAGTGCCGTCGGAATCGGTGCTTTATTGGCCGATGGCATCGGAGATACCATCCGTGTTTCGCTGAGCGAAGAACCGGAAGCCGAGATTCCCGTAGCGCAAAAGTTGGTGGATTATATCCTTGAGCGCGAAGGTCATCAACCCATCGAGGGAGAAATAGCGCCGGCTTACGACCCCGTATCGTGCGAACGTCGGCGGACACGCACCGTGGAGGGAATCGGTTCAGGTTGTCTTCCGATCGTCATATCCGACCGATCAGGGGGCGATTTCGAATTTAATCCGAATGCCCAGCCCGATTTCTTGTATATCGGACAAGAAAATCCGGACAATTTGCCCGACCATTTCCGCCTTTTGGTCGATGCTCCTTTCTGGCAACCTCGCCCGAATGCATATCCTTGTTTTATCGCCTCGGAAGCCGAAGAGATGAAAAAACTGGATGCGCCATTGAAGTTTATCCGCTTGACCTATCCCGATTTGACGGACGACATGCTTCGCATCTTGCGGGAAGATAAGTCTGTTGTGGTGATCCTCAGTACGCATCATCGGAATGGGGTTGGAGAACAACGCGCGGCATTGCACCGGCTTTGGAGGGCGGGTATCGATGTGCCGGTCATACTCCATCGCGAATATGATGAGAAAGAGACGGAATCGCTTCAATTAAAGGCATCGGCCGATTTGGGTGCCTTGCTTTTGGATGGATTTGGCGAGGGCGTCATGCTCCACGATGAGCGTATTCCAGCCTCTATCTTAGATAATACGATGTTCGGTATCTTGCAAGCCTCAAAAGTGCGCATTAGCAAGACGGAATACATCTCTTGTCCCAGTTGCGGACGTACGCTCTACGACCTCCAAACGACGATTGCCCGCATCAAAGAGGCTACTTCTCATTTGAAGGGCTTAAAGATAGGCATTATGGGATGCATCGTGAATGGCCCGGGCGAAATGGCGGATGCCGATTACGGATACGTCGGTGCGGGCGTGAATCGTATTAGCCTTTACAAAGGAAAGACGTGCGTATTGAAAAATATCCCCGAGGAAGAGGCCGTCGAACGCTTAGTGCAACTGATAAAAGATAACGGTGATTGGCGTTAAACATAACTATAAATGACTCCGATTATAACTATAAACGATTTCGATTATAACGATGAATTATGAAGGTAGAAATTATCAATAAATCACATCACCCCCTGCCCGCTTATGCGACACCGCTATCGGCAGGGATGGACATCCGGGCAAATCTCTCGGAACCAATAGAGATTAAGCCATTAGAACGGAAGTTAATTCCTACAGGCTTGTATATCGCTTTACCAGAAGGATACGAAGCCCAGATGCGTCCGCGGAGTGGTTTGGCGTTGAAACATGGCATCACGCTCCTGAATACGCCTGGCACGATTGATGCGGATTACCGTGGGGAGATTGGCATTATCCTGGTAAATCTCTCGAACGAGCCTTTTGTGGTAAACGATGGCGAGCGGATTTGCCAGATGGTCATTGCCGCCCATGCGCAAGTAGAATGGCAACCCGTCGAGGTATTGGGCGAAACCGAACGCGGTGCGGGCGGATTCGGACATACAGGTAAGTAATATAAAAATAAAGAATGAAATACAAAAAGATAAAGCATGCCGCTTGTATAGGCGTTTTATTATTCGTCCTGCTTCCTTCCTTCGTACACGCTATTGGCGTGAAGAGGGCAGATTGCCGGGAGAAGTTGGATTACGCTACCCAGCGTAAATTCGATTACTTCTTTTATGAAGGCGAAAAGCTGAAGAATGCAGGCAAGTATGATGCGGCCTTCGATATGTTTTCCTATTGTTTGGAAATGGATTCGACCTCATCGGCCGCCTTGTTCGAGCTTTCGATGTTTTATATCCAACGCAATCGTCCGCAAACGGCCGTAGAGATGCTGAAAAAAGCCGTGGCACACGACGGGGAAAACTTTACCTATCGCATGACACTTGCCGGATTATATCGCAATTTGGGCATGTATGGCGAGGCTTCTTCGGCCTACGAAGAGTTGGTAAAACAACATCCGGAAAAGAGCGAATTGAACTATTACTTGGCAGACGCCTTGACGCAAGAGGGAGAAATCGGCAAGGCGATAGATGCCTACGATGCACTGGAATCAAGTCTTGGCATGAGCGAAATGCTCTCACTCCAGAAATACAAGCTTTACCAATCCATCAACCAGCCGGATAGCGCGTTTATGGAAGTAGAGAAACTCGCCCAAAAATATCCGATGAATGCCCGTTATCAATTGCTTATGGGCGATTTGCATCTCGAAAACAATGAGCTGGAAAAGGCTTTGGCATGTTATCAGAAAGCGCACGAAATCGATGCGAACGACCCGCGTTATATTGTTTCAATGGCGAATTATTACGACGCGAAGGGCGATAAAGAGGCGGCTGAGAATGAAATCCGCGCGGCATTGGTCAATGAAGAATTGGACGTGGATACGAAAGTGGCCATCCTCTCGCGTTATATCCAACGCTTGCAACAAACTGAACAAGGATTGGATAAGGCGAACCTTCTTTTCCTAACCTTGCTCGACCAGCATCCAGAAGATGTGGAATTAAAACTCATGTACGGAAGCCTACTTTTACTCCAAGATAAAAACGAGGAGGCGAAATTCCAATTCCAGCTCGTGACGGAAATGGATCCGAGCAATGAAGGCGCTTGGCAACAAATGCTTAACATGGCATTGAAGACGGAAGACGTACCAGAAATCCTCCGCATTTGCCAGAAGTGCATCGAACTTTTCCCTGAATCGCCCGAATATTATTTCTATCTCGGCATCGGCTATTACCAAAAGAAAGATTACCAAAAAGCACTGGAGACTTATCAAGAGGGCTTAAAGGTGATTCCCAAAGAGAACCGGGTGCTTATTTCTAACTTCTATGGGCAAATCGGCGACCTTTATTATCAGATGGGCAACATGGAAGAAACTTATAAGGCTTATGACCAAGCTTTGAAATATAACGAGAACAATGTCTTTGTACTCAATAATTATAGCTATTTCCTGACATTAGATAAAAAGGATCTGAAGAAAGCGGAACGTATGGCGGCGCTTTGCATCAAGTTGGAACCGAACAATGCGACTTATCTCGACACTTACGCATGGGTTTTCTTCATGCAAGGCAATTATACATTGGCGAAAATATACATCGAAAACGCCCTTTCTAAAGACACGGAGAATAGTGCCGAGCTGGTTGATCATTATGGAGATATCCTCTTTATGACTGGCGATAAAGAAAAGGCCGTAGAACAATGGAAAAAGGCTAAAGAAATGGGCAAAGAATCGAAGATATTGGACGAGAAAATCGAAAAGGGTATTTACATCGAAGATACGGAAGCAAAATGAAACGGATTGGATTCATCAGCATCATTTGCCTTTGGGTGTTTCTAAGCGGATGTAAGACCAGCCGCGAAAGCATGAGCTCTGGCAAAGCAAACACCAAAGCGTTGCGGGAGTTTGTCGCCTCCATGCAAGAGCAAGCATTGGATTTCCATACTTTCTCGGCACGGTTGAATGTGGATTTGAAAATGTCGGGGAAAAGTGTAAGTTCGCGGGTCGAGATGAAGCTCGTGAAGGATAGCGTGCTCCAGCTTTCAGTTCAGCCTTTTTTGGGCATCGAGATTTTCCGTTTGCAACTTACGCCAGATAGCCTCAAGGCTTTGGATCGTATGAATCGCCGGTATGTGGCCGAAGGATATAGTAGTCTTAAACGCCAGATTCCGATTGATTTCAATTTCTATAATCTTCAAGCCTTGTTTATCAATCGCCTCTTCTTGCCGGGCGAGCAGGAAGTAGCAGATAATTTCCTATATGATCATTTCCAGTTAACGCGCGAGGGTTTCATCACACGCCTTCATACCGAAGACCGAATGGATATACGCTACCTTTTCGAAGCGGATAGCGAGGAAAAATTGCTTTCTACGAATATTACTGAACCGGGCGGTGTCTATACGCTTCAATGGAAATATTCCGATTTTCAGCCTATCTCCACCGATTCCGATCTTTTCCCCCGGAAAATGGACGTATCGCTTCTCAAAGAGGAGGCCCGGCAAGGAGGCATGACACTCTATTATTCGCGCCTTCAATTGGATAAATCCTTGAATGTGGATTTTCCTATTTCGGCAAAATACACACGCGTCTCGTTGGAACAGATATTGAAATTATTGATTCCTAATTCTTAATTCGTTATTTCATCATTATGCGCTACGTTTGGTTCATCTTGTTCATTTGCCTTTTCGGCGTTGTTTCGGCCCAAAATTCAGCCCGCGTGCAAGCATTGGAAAAGCAACGCAAAGAGGCGTTGGCGGAAGTAGAACGTATCAATGGATTAATTGCCCAAACGCAAGCTACCACAAAGGATTATCTCCGTCGCCTGAATCTCCTTTCTGAACAAATCCTTTCGCGCAAGAAGGTTATTAGCTTATTGGGGCAAGAGGTGGAAGCTATCAATGCGCAAATGAATGAAATGAGCCAGCAAATCCGCCGGTTGGAAGGTGAACTGAAAGAGAAGCAACAGAACTATGGCAAATCCGTCCGTAGCATGTATCGCCGGCAAGCCTCGCAAGATAAATTGTTGTTTATCCTCTCGGCCGAAAACTTTGCGCAATCCCTTCGTCGTCTCCGTTATCTTCGCGAGTATGCGGCTTGGCAAAAGCGACAAGCTTCGGAAATTGTGGAAAAGCAAACGGAAATCACCCAAAAACGGAATGCCTTGACTCAAACTCGGCAAGAAAAACAACAACTTCTCGCCCAACAAGAAAAAGAACGCAAACAGCTTCAAACGGAAGAAAACAATCAACAAAAGGAGGTCAAAGCCCTGAATAAAAAGAAATCGCAACTCCAAGCCCAGCTCCGCGAGAAACGAAAGCAAGCCCAACAACTCGACCGCCTCATTCAGGAGCAAATCGCCCGCGAAATTGCAGAAGCCAACAGGAAAAAAGCCGCCGACAAGCAACGCAAAGCAGACGTCAAGGGCGGATATGCCATGACCAAGGCGGAAAAGGCACTCTCTGACAATTTCGCTTCCAACCGTGGCCGCCTACCCTATCCAGTGGCGGGTTCTTATACGATTGTTTCTCGCTTCGGAGAACAGCAACATGAACAATTAAAATATGTCCGTACCAACAACAATGGCATTGATATCCAGACCACTCCCGGCACCGATGCCCGTGCCGTCTTCAAAGGTGTGGTGACGCGTATCTTTACCGTCCCCGGCTTCAACCATTCCATCATTGTACGCCATGGAAATTACCTTACGGTTTATAGTAATTTGAGCCAAGTGTACGTCAAGACGGGCGACCAGGTCGATACCCGTCAAGCATTGGGACGTATCTTCTCCGACCCCGAAGAGCATAATGCCACCATTCTGCATTTCCAGTTATGGAAGGAAAAAACCAAACTCAACCCCGCGCCTTGGTTGGATTAAGCCTTTGGAAAGTAATATTTTCAGTTGTAATCGTCGAAAACGACGGCGTGAATTTAGATGATTATAACTATGTTTTGGAGAAAATATCCCGGAAAAGATGGCAGCATTACAACCCTTTTAATAACTTTTGTATCGTGCGTAACACGATGAAGGTTTCTCCATAAATGTTATAAAAAACGCGAAGGCACTGGATTGCATCTATGCATTCGTGCATTCGTGCCTCCGCGCTAACTGATTGTTTATTGCTCAACGATATTGACCACTTCGATTTGAAACACCAACGTGGTGTAAGGTTTGATTGTATCGCCTTGACTAACATTCCCATTCACACCATAACCCAACGAATAAGGAACCCAAACTTCCCAAATATCGCCTTCGTGCATGTGTTGAAGGGCAGTAGCAAAACCATCAGTCGTACTCGAGCTATAAGTTCCATAATCAATGGCTACGCCTCCGCTCATCAATGCCGGATCATCGTCATTTTCTCTCAAAGCTGAAGAAAAGACTTCGCCTTGCGAAAGGACACTATCGCGATTCTGGATATAGTTCCCGTCCTCGTCGGCAATGAAGCATCCTTTGTAATAGCATTCCACTTGGCTGGTAAAGTAGATCGGTTCCGTCCCTTCGCCCTTCTTCAGGATCTTATACAGGATGCGGCCGTTGTTGCTTTGGGAGTTGATATACTCGATGCCCTCATCGTTTGCCCGTGCTTCGAATGCTTGGGTATTAGCCGTGCGCCATGCTTCATCTACGGGCAACCACCACGAGTTTTCATCCTCATCGTCACTACAAGCCACGAACGCGAGGCTTGCCATCATCATCACAATCCATTTCCAATAGGTCTTCATCGTCTTTTATTCTATGATTTTTTTCAACAAACTCTTCATGCTGACTTTCTCGGCGATAATGTCGTGCAGTTTATCGATCGAGACACGCTCCTGCTCCATCGTATCGCGGAAACGGATCGTCACGCAATTATCATTCAACGTATCGTGGTCTACCGTGATGCAATAAGGCGTACCAATGGCGTCCTGCCGGCGATAACGTTTACCGATAGAATCCTTCTCGTCGTACTGGCAACGGAAGTCGAGGCGCAACATCTGCATGATTTCCTCCGCCTTCTCGGGCAGCCCGTCCTTCTTTACCAATGGCAATACGGCCAACTTCACTGGAGCCAAGGCAGCCGGGAGCTTCAATACGACGCGGCTCTCGCCATTCTCCAAGGTCTCTTCACAATATGCACCCGCCATTACGCTGAGGAACATACGATCCACACCAATCGACGTCTCGATAACATACGGTGTATAGCTCTGATTCAATTCCGGGTCGAAGTATTGGATCTTTTTGCCCGAGAACTTCTCATGCTGCGAAAGGTCGAAGTTCGTACGGCTATGGATGCCTTCCACTTCCTTAAATCCGAACGGCATTTCGAATTCGATATCGGTAGCGGCGTTGGCATAATGCGCCAGCTTCTCGTGGTCGTGGTAACGATATTTCTCGTCGCCCAAGCCCAGTGCCTTATGCCACTTCAGGCGGGTTTCTTTCCACTTCTTGAACCACTCGATCTCTTCGCCCGGACGTACAAAGAACTGCATCTCCATCTGTTCGAACTCACGCATACGGAAGATGAATTGGCGTGCCACGATCTCATTACGGAATGCCTTACCAATTTGTGCGATACCAAACGGAATCTTCATGCGGCCGGTCTTCTGCACGTTGAGGAAATTCACGAAGATACCCTGCGCCGTTTCCGGACGGAGATACACCTTCATCGAACCGTCGGCCGTCGAACCCATTTCAGTAGAGAACATGAGGTTGAACTGGCGCACGTCGGTCCAGTTTCTCGTGCCGGATATCGGGCAGACGATTTCGCAATCCAAGATAAGCTGACGCAAATCCTCGAAGTTCGAATCGTTCATGTCCTTCTTGTAGCGCTCGTGGATTTCGTTCCATTTTGCCTGATGCTCGAGGACGCGCGGATTCGTCTCGCGGAACTTTGCCTCGTCGAAAGCATCGCCAAACTTCTTCGCCGCCTTGGCCACCTCTTTGTTGATCTTTTCCTCGATCTTCGCCAGGTGGTCTTCTATCAAAACGTCGGCGCGATACCGTTTTTTGGAGTCTTTATTATCAATCAGCGGGTCGTTGAACGCATCCACGTGCCCGGAAGCCTTCCAAATCGTCGGGTGCATGAAGATAGCCGAATCCAAACCTACCACATTCTCGTGCAGGAGCGTCATGCTATCCCACCAATACTTCTTGATATTGTTTTTCAGCTCCACGCCGTTCTGCCCATAGTCATACACGGCGCCCAGCCCGTCATAAATTTCAGAGGAAGGGAATACGAATCCGTATTCTTTGCAATGCGAAACTAACTTCTTAAAAACATCTTCTTGTGCCATAATATATTCTCAATTATATTTTCCCAACTAATAAACGGTGCAAAGTTAAGCGATTTTTTCATCCCCGCTTCCCTCCGAGGCGTTTTTTTCGTCGTCGCGGTCTGCTTTCAAAGGATATGTACGTTTATTGTGCGTTATTTTTTCATGATTAATTCAAAATCGGAGAACGAAATGATTTGCGTATCTTCTATATATTCAAGCGTAAGTAAATCATTATCGCCACTTACCAAATAATCCGCCCGCGCAGCCATAGCTGTATACAATAAATAGTCGTCTTTAGGGTCACGGCAAAGCGAAGGACCCGATGGCGGTTCCACAATCCAAGCCGCCTCGCAAAGCAAATCCAAAAACTCCTCCGCTTGCTCTGCTGGAATGTACTTCTGGATGCGTGGACGCTTCAATACATCCGCCAGCTCGATGAGTTGTGTATGGCACGTCACCACTTGAATGCTTCCCTTGTCCATATAGAGGTGGAGCCCTCTCAATTTCTTTCCAATCAAAAAAGAAATCCAAATGTTCGTATCAATGACGACGCGCCAAGTTTCAGGCTTTCCGCTTTTCATAATTCTCCTGTCTTACGCTTTCTACTTCGCGGGTGATATCTTCCCAACTTAATTCGTCGGTACGCGTCGCTTTCAACAATCGCTCGAAACGGCTTGCAAAAAGGGATTTGCGCAACCGGTCGAAGATTTCTAAGCGGTCCGCCTCGTTCATCGTCTGGAGCAAGCCGAAGAATTGTTGTTTATTGAGGTTCAATTGTATCGTTTCCATCTTGTTTTCTTTTTATGTGTTCGCAAAGTTAAGCGATTTTTTCATCCCCGCTTCCCTCCGAGGCGTTTTTTTCGTCTTCAGAGTTCGCATTCCTTGCCTTTCGGAACTCTCGAAACGTTTAGCGGCGAAATCAGAACGACAAAATGGCCTCTCCCGACCGCTTCCGAGCCGTCCCAATCCCTCTTTTTAGCTTAAATTTAAGACACGACACCTCCTACAAGCCCATTTTGACGCCAAAATGGTATTATTATCTAAAAAAGTGTATTCTAATCATAACGTTGTAGGGCTACAACGAGGTAATGTGTCTGTACAAATAGGTATTGTATGCCTACAATATATAATTACATACTAAAAGTAATATGATGTAGGCATACAATATTTACTTTTTATAAAATAAATAGTAGTTGTATGCCTACAACTTCTATTTTAAGACAAAAAATATGAAGTTGTACACCTACAATTTATATTTATAACTAAAAAGAGCCAAATTGTAGGGGAAGCGGGATTTGCCAAAGCGGATGGGCGCGCCGCCGAAGGTCTCGAGAAAGGTGCCGAAAAGGAGGAGCACGGCGCAGAAGCGATCGGTTGAGGTGCGGACGCTCCCGATGGACTCGCTACGCCTCGGCGCCGGGGTGTTCCTCGTCATCCTGGGCTCGTCGAGGAGCCTCTGGATACCCGACTTCATTCGTGGCTGAAGCAAACCAAAAGATTATTGTTTGTCGGTTTAATTTCTACTTCGAATAAGCTCTTTCTGCGCCGTAAAATAGGGGAAGAAACAGATAGAAAACGGTATCACTACATAACGCATGAGGAGCGCAATGGCGGCATACGTCAAGATATATTGCCCCACCTCTCCGGCAAATGAAAAAACAAACCGCAGCGGGGCGACCAAGAACGTATGGAATCCCAGCACAATCAGCGAATACCGGCCCAAATAGGAAATAAGCGGCGCATACTTCCACATCCGGCAAAGGATCATCAAAAGCGCAATACCGGCAAATCCAGCCGCATAGTGCACCAAGAAAATGTCGCGTACCTCTTTCGGGAATAGGGCGCAACCATAGATGAAGGCGAAGCATCCCAGGCAAAGCAACCAGCCCGTACGCCGGCGGAAGGGTTCTTTTGCTTGTAATATCCATCCTTTCACGGCATAGCCTACGGCAAAAAAGGGCAATGAGGCCAACGAGCGGTCCAGGTAGTAGGGCCAACGTTCGGTGACCGTCCAAGCGCAAACCATGCCGCAACCTATCAAAAAGCAAACCGCCAACAGCCATTTTTTACTTTTAATCCACCCATGCAGCAGGAAGAAGAGGATATTCACCTCAAACAACGAGAGGAGGAACCAGATGGGGGAATTATAGCCAATGTCCTCGCCTCGTCCCAGTTTGAAAATAATATCGCCAATCATGCCCCAGCGGAAAGGCTCTTCCAAAATACCTTTCTCATAGAGATGCAAGAAATGGCAGACAATGCCCGCCGCATAAGCCGTCAAGAAGAAAAACAGATAGGGAATAATCAGTTTATTCACCTTTTTGATAGAAAATTCTTTCAGCCCGCTGTATTCTTTGAAGAAGATACCTGATAGGAAATAGTAAAGCGGCATGCGGAAGAAGCGCAAGGCTGTCTCCGTAGTCGTTTCAAAATTGTGGATGTGGATAAAAACCACCAACGAGATACATAACCCTTTGGCCAAATCAATATATTCTACGCGCTGTGTTGCCATTCCTTTTTGCGATATGAAGTTGCTTTTCCTGTGAGATGGATTTACTTAATAACCATAATCTTCGTCACCACACTTTCCCCGCCCTCTTCCGTCGCGGCCAGCACGAGGTAGATGCCGGTGGCGACGCGTCGGCCTTTCGCGTTGCGGCAATCCCACGAGACTTGCCCGCCTACGGAGCGCGTTTGGTAGATAAGATTGCCTGCCACGTCTGTTATCTTGACGGTCGAGTTCGCCATCAACCCGGTGATGATGACTTTATCGTTGAAGTCTGGACGCACGGGATTGGGATAGGCATGGATGTGGGAATAATCCTCTGCCCCCTCGGTCGCTTCGCCCTGATAAGAAAGGACACCATAACCATCCACGGCAAAGAACACTTTACCGGTTTGCGGGTCGATCGCGATGCTGTTAATCGTATTGCTGGGAAGAGGAGAATTGTCGGTCGTGAAGTTTTCGAGTACTTCCGTCCCATCCGCATTCACCAGGAAAACGCCGGAACCGTTCGTACCAATCCATTTCTGATTGCTTCCATCTACCGCGATGCAATTCACCCGCACACCGTTGAGGAGATAATCCGATTCGTCGGCTAAGACAATACGGTTGAAGCGGAGGTTCTCCACGTTCGATGTATTATAACAGACGATCGGACCGATATTGGTACCTGCCCAAATATTTCCCTCTTTATCCTCTACGACCAAGAAATATTGCGTCGCGCTCAAGACGTTGCCTTGCGAATCCGAGACCGTAGGATAATAATGGGAAACGTCGTCGGATTGGTCCGCAATGGTACCATTGTCGTCGAAGACATACAAGCCTGGCACATTGGTCGCATGCTGGAGGTTTACGAATTTAAGTCCGTTACTCGTAATGAGCACTTTATCAATAATCGGAGCGTTGGCAACCTCGGTGTCATAACTGATCCATTCGCCTTCGGGCGTAAGTACCTTGACTGAACCGCGGGCGTTACAATTCGTCATCCATAGATTCCCGTCAGCATCGCGCGTAATTCCCCCCACACGGACATAACGGTTCGGACTCGAAGTGGAGGAAGTTTCCAATGCGCTATTGCCCGAATTGTACCAATTGAGCACCGTATCTCCTTTCATTTCCAATACGCCATCGCCATAGTAAGCCACCCAGATATGGTTCGGGTCGGCAGGGTCGATTTCCACGTTCAAAGCGTCCTGCATGAAGAGCCCCGTTTGGCTTTGTATCTTTGTTTCGTCATAATTCGTCCATTGCCCGTCCTCGTAATACATAATATAAGTACGACGCCAATAGCGGTCGAGCCATCGCCCTCCGCCTGTGACCCAAAGCCGTCCGTCGTGGAACTTTAATTCCCAAGCGTAGTTGCTTTTCGGGCTATTAATTGTCAAACCATCCACCAACACCGAATACGAACCGCCATTCTTCTGGATACCTATCAATCCATTCGTGCCACAAGCCAGCCAATAGGTGTTTTCGGTATGCAAATAGCTGGCATCGCGCAAGGAGTTCAAACCGGAAATCGTCTGAAAGCCGGATAAATCAGTAGAAACATAAAGCGTATTCTGAGAGAAAGCCATGAGGCGTTCATTCTCCACCTTCATGCCCGAAAGGTTCACATCATAAAGCAAACGACGTATCGACTCTCCATCCCGATAATATACGCCATTCTTCGGAACATAGAGGCAGAGCTTATTTTGGAAATCGGCGATACGGCCAATATTTTCAACGGTAAATTGATCCGAATACAACGGTAAATCCGTCCAATTACCGTTGTCTAATAAATTATCCGTAAGCGTGCCTTGGCGGATACCGGAAGAAGTCAGGGCATATAGACGTCCATCAATTACACAAACCGAACGCACCGAACCAATGCGGTACGTATCTGCTATTTCCCGCCGGGCGAGGTTCACGACCACAATGCCCACTTCGGCCGAAAGATAAGCCCGATCGTCCGAGAAATAAATATCATGGATGGACTTGTTTTGAATCGAGGTATTGTTCTTCAAATAAGGAAGGTTATAGATGCCATCTTCGCCCCACAAATCGATATTACCATTATTATAGGCAATGACCAATGTATGCGAAGAGGCATGATAGCGCAATGCCTTGATTTTATTATCACTCAATCCGTTCTTGCGCGAATAAGTAGTGAGGCTTTGATCCTCTTTGCCGTAGACATAAAGCGAACTATCCGCCACGGCAAAGACGTAATTGTTTGTTTCCTCAACCATTTCCGTTGTCCGATAAGCCCGGAAGATTTCCCATTTATCGAATTGGGCAAAAGCGGATAATGCGAAGCCTAACAAACAGAATAGGATTCCTAACTTCTTCATATTTTCTCAATTTATTCAGGAGATATGTGCCAAGAATTCACCTAATTTACTTACCGCCCGGGCACGATGGCTGATTTGATTCTTCGTCTCATCGCCCAATTCGGCAAATGTTTTATCATATCCATCGGGAATAAAAATGGGGTCATAACCAAAGCCCTTCTCTCCCCGCTTTTCGGTCGTAATCCGTCCCGTCACGATGCCTTCAAACGTGTGCTCTTCACCTCCCAATGTCAAGGCAATGACCGTACGGAAACGCGCCTTCCGGTTTTCTTTCCCGGCCAATTCGCCCAAAAGTTTTTGCATATTAGCCTCCGAATCATGTCCCGGTCCGGCATAACGGGCCGAATAGACGCCCGGCGCATTATCGAGAGCCTCTACTTCCAATCCCGTATCATCGGCAAAGCAATCCATTCCATAATTCTCCCGGACGAAATGCGCCTTTTGCCAAGCGTTTCCTTCCAATGTCTCAGCCGTTTCCGGAATCTCTTCCTCGCAATGAATATCTGCCAGACTTACAATTTCGATTCCGTAAGGAGCCGTAATCTGGCGGACTTCGTCCAATTTGTGCTGGTTATTTGTAGCAAATACTAATTTCATCTTCTTTATCTTGATAAATATAGAAAGAGAATGTATCCCACAATGGACACATTCTCTTTTATAAACGAATCCAACCGCTATTTATTATAACTTATGGATAACTTGCATCATCTGTGCACCCAATCCGATGGTATAGCCTTGAGAAACAAAGACTACACGGTTGAACGTATCGGCAATAATGAATATCGGCAACGTATTGGCATGTTCCAGTTTCATCGCTTTTACCATTTCTTGCTGGATCTTATGATCTTTATCGATACCATAGACGATCGTATTCGGCAAGTTGCCAAATTCTTTCGCATCGAACTTCTTATAACCCTCTTCGTCTGGGAAGAGAAGTACCATCTTGCGGCCCCAACTTTCGAGATCATCTTTCACGGCAGCAATGTCACGCATCGCATGGTTCGTCGGCTCTTGACGTGCCCCCAAGATAGCCACCACATAATAACCACGACCCGTCGTGTTCAAGAGGCTTGTCTCCTCGCCTGTTTCGATATTGATATACTTATTTTCCGAATTGAAATTACCGATTACTTGGATATCGTCCTGATTCTCGCGCATGGTCAAATCGACTTTCGTCGTTTCGCCCGGTTTAATGGTAAAGAACACCAGCTTGCTCAATACCGTACCGCTCGCCATACGGGTTCCTGTTACCAATACATACGAACCTTCGTCCAATTGCGTGCCTTTCTTCAAAAGATTGCTCCAGGTAGCACCACCGCCCATATCTACATCGCCTTCCCGATAACTCAAAAGCTGCAAACGTCCGTCCACAATCTTCGAAATCGTGAAGTGAGAATAATATTTCGGATCTTCCAATGATTTGATCGGATTGTAAGAAGCAATCAACGTACCGGTTTGTGCGGTAGTTTGTTCAGCTGCTTCGAAATCGATATCCTGAATCTTATCGCCCATCAGCTGTACTTTACCTGTTACTTCATCTACCCGCGCCGGAATACCCAATGCACGAGACAATGCTACAAAGAATATCTTGCAAGAATGCATATCGGCTACACGTGCTTTCCATACGCCTTCTGGGAAGATCGGGGCGGCACCCAAATTGCAATCCGGCGCAATACGAATATTCTCTTTTACCCAAGCTACCAACTTCATCGGATCTGCTTGATAAGCCTTGGCATCAGCTTCCGGTACGGCTTGCTGGAAGAAGGCTTTATACGGAGTCAACATTTCGTTAGCGACACGCGGATTGCGGACATATTCACTAAAAGTCTTATCATCTACGCCTTCCGCCTGATGACTATTCCTTAAATGATCGTCCAATACGACTTTTGAAGCATCGCGAAGGTCTTTCGCAGAGACACGTTGAAGCAAATCCACGGCAGCATCCAATTGGCCAGCTCCAGCCGCTTCTTTCAAAAACGCTTCAATTGTTGCATAATTACCACGAGAACCAACTAACAATTTAGTAGCCAATTTCTCATCCTTCAAGCCTATTTCTTTTGCGAAAGCCGAAGCTTTTGCCTCATCAAAGAAAGTAGCTACATACGCATTGCGGATAGAATCTTCTTGCGCCATGAGACGGGTATTCTCTTCACGTTGTTCGGGAGTTACTTCCGGCAGATTGGCTTTCTCTGGAGGAGGTACAATGTCGAATTGAGTATCTAATTCTACATTTCCTTGCTTATCAAGTGTTATCGTCGTTCCATCTCCAGCACCGAACGAAACTTTACCAAAACCATATTTACCATCCTTTGATGCCCATACCAACATATCGCCTTTGCCGGCACTCAAGAAAGTAGCCCCTTCGGCATTTGTGGTTTTATTGGCTACGGTATAGAACTCACCATAATTATATACCTTAAATTCTACTCGTGCATCCGCCACGGCTTGACCAGCTTCATCCACCACTTTTACCGTAGCCTTAGCTGATTCCGCATAATTGTCGATTACATTGATTTCTGTATAAAGCGGAGTTTGTACCATGACTTCTTCCGGACCTTGGTATTTGCCAAACACCTTCGTGTGCATCAACATACCCCGACTTGCCGGCGCATTAAACCAACCTAAGTTCAATACAGGTTCCGGTTCGCATGCTCCTAAGAAGTACCATTTGCCATCTACCCATGCTTCTACCCACGCATGGTTATCATCCGTATGCGCCCAACGAGGTGTATACACCTGACGAGCCGGAATACCTACCGAACGAAGTGCCGCCACCGTAAAGGTCGACTCTTCACCACAACGCCCGTAAGCCGTCTTCACGGAAGCCAACGGAGAGCTGGTGCGTGCATCGGAAGGTGTGTAGATTACCTTCTCGTGGCACCAATGGTTCACGTCAATGACCGCCTCTTGCAACGAAAGTCCCTTTACGCGGTCTTTCAATTCCTTGTAAAATACCATACGGCTTTCGTCGAGGTTCTCATTGTTTACCCGAATCGGAAGCACGAAATGACGGAAAATGTCTTCTGGTATTGTCTTCCCCCAAGGCATTTCCTCGCGAGCTTGAAACGATGCCTTCACGTTCTGCAGGAAATAATCACCCGAATAATCGGCTATATCCCCCACTGGCATGTAGGCATAGAGAAACTCAAGAGCCTCTTTCTCTGCTGGGCTCATGGGTTGGTTAAACACTGCAAACAAATCGCCCTCAGTGAGGTCGGCTTGTCTGGCCTGCAGGTCAGTTTCGACCTGCGTCCTGTACGCTTCGTCTGTAATGAAGTGCGACGACTGATTCTGACAGCTCGTCCACATGAAAAAAACAGACAATAATAGAAGTAACTGCTTTTTGTTCATTTTTAGGTTAATGAAAGTGATTTGTGCAAAGATAGTAAAAGAAACAAAAGATAGGACGCTTTCGGACAAGAAAAATTGTATTTTTGCATCCGTTTAAGGAATAGGTTATGAAATATACATGGATTAGATGGATTTTTCTCATGGCAGGAATCATTGGAATAGCAAGTGCATGTGCTTCTCGTGCAGATCAATCATCCGACGAAATACCCCTATTAATAGGTACTTATACGAATGGGAATAGCGAAGGCATCTACTCGTTCCGGTTTAATCAAAAGACGGGAAAGGCAATCATCCTCGATTCAATACAGGCAGACAATCCGTCTTTCCTTGTCGCTTCGGCCGATGGAACGCGGGTGTATGCCGTAAGTGAAAGCAACGACTCGACGGATGGCGTCTCGACGTATGCCTTCGATAAAGAAAAAGGAAAGTTAAAGTGGCTGAACAAGCAACTCACAGGCAAAGCGCCCTGTCATATCTCGACGAACGGGCAAATCCTCTTGACCGCTAACTACGAAGGAGGGTCTCTCTCGCTTTTCCCCTTAAGAGAAGATGGATGCGTAGAGGCAGAAGGAAAAACCTATAGAGGTTCGGCAAGTGGAGTAGATAGCCTCCGGCAAACCACGCCACACGTTCATTGCTCGCTTTTCACCCCTGATGGGAAACAAGTCATTATGACGGATTTCAGTGCCGACCGCCTCCTTTGTTTTGACCTATTGAACGATAGCTTACGGTTATGCGACTCTGTATTCGTTGAGGCCGGTTCCGGTCCGCGTCACCTTACCTTTTCTCCTAACGGAAAACAGTTATATTTAATCGGAGAATTAAGCGGAAACGTTTACGTTTATGCCTATAAAGATAGACGTTTACAGGCGATACAAACCATTGAAGCCGACGAAGTCCATGCACGAGGTAGTGCTGATATCCATGTAAGTCCGGACGGACGTTTTCTCTACGCCAGCAATCGATTGAAACACGACGGCATTGCTATTTTCTCGGTCAATCCTTCCGATGGGACATTGACTCACATAGGCTATCAACCCACAAGCAAGCATCCACGTCACTTCAATCTTACGCCCAATGGCAAATATCTGTTGGTGGCTTGCCGGGACGATCATGTAGTCCAAGTCTTCGAGCGCAATGCCGAGAGCGGATTGCTCCGGAACACCGGGCGAACGATTCAGGTGCCCCACCCCGTCTGCATACAATTCATTCTTTAATAATCCAGATGATAAACAAGGTATTCAATAAAATAAAGGGACATCCGCACTTGACGGACGGGACGGCATATGCCATCCTCTTTACTATCGGGACTTGCCATTTGCTGAACGACATGATTCAGTCGGTCATCCCGGCCATTTACCCGCTATTGAAAGAGAAATTTGGTTTTACCTTTGCGCAAATTGGCATTATTACATTGGTATTCCAATTGACGTCGTCGGTATTACAACCTTTCGTAGGCCGATATGCCGACCGCCATCCGCAACCCTATTCTTTGGCGATGGGCATGTGTTTCACGCTTGTCGGCTTGGTCTCTTTGGCTTTCGCGTCTGGTTTCTTAGTGCTCCTCCTGTCTGTAGCGCTGATTGGATGCGGGTCTTCCGTGTTTCATCCGGAAGCTTCGCGGGTAGCACAAATCGCATCGGGTGGAAAGAAAAGCCTGGCGCAATCCATTTTCCAGGTAGGAGGTAACGGAGGAAGCGCGTTCGGGCCTCTGCTGGCGGCATTAATCGTCATTCCTTACGGGCAACATGCCGTGGGTTGGTTTGCGCTGGCAGCCCTATTAGCCTCCCTCTTGCTGACACGTATCGGCTATTGGTACAGTTTGGTACTGAACGAGATAAAGGCACATCACCGCCAGCGTGCTTTCCTCCCTTGTACGCTTCCCGAGAAGACCATCCGCATGGCACTGGGTATCTTGGTCCTGATGATATTCTCGAAATACTTTTTCAATGCCTGCATGACGAGCTATTTCACGTTCTACCTCATCGAAAAGTTTGGCATCTCGGTGCAAGCCTCGCAATATTGCCTCTTCGCGTACCTCGCGGCTTTTGCGATTGGGACGTTGCTCGGCGGCTTCCTGGGCGACCGCTATGGGCGGAAATATGTCATTCTCTTTTCCATCCTCGGGGCGGCTCCTTTTACGTTGGCGATGCCTTATTTGAATTTAGGCTGGACAATCGTCATGGCCATCCTGACGGGACTTATCATCGCCTCAGCCTTTTCCGCCATCGTGGTGTATGCGACCGATTTAAAGCCGGATAAAGTCGGGATGATAGCAGGCATCTTCTTCGGATTGATGTTTGGACTGGGCGGTATCGGTTCAGCCTTCTTCGGATGGTTGGCCGACCGGACGAGCGTCGAATATATCTTCCATGTCAGCACGTGGCTACCTCTACTGGGCATCGTGGCCGTTTTCCTGCCGGATGTCCGTCCGAAGAAATTGTAATGAATGTATTTTATAGGTTTAACCACGATAAAATGAAACAGAAAATACTGATACAGCGATACGCATCGCCCTGTGGCGGATTGTGGCTCGGTTCGCTGGGCGACCAGCTTTGCCTTTGCAACTGGACGAACGAAAAACATCCAGGTCGCGTAGACAAGCGGTTACAAACCTTACTGAAAGCGGAATACGAAGAGGCTCCTTCTGATGTCACGCAAGAGGCCATCCGCCAATTGGACGAATATTTCCGGCGCGAACGGACCTCCTTTACGATTCCCCTACTCTTTGTCGGTACCGATTTCCAGCAAGCCGTCTGGCACGAACTTCTCCAAATCCCTTACGGACAGACCCTCTCCTACGGCGCAATGGCCAAGCGACTGGGAATACCGAAAGCGGTGCGGGCGGTGGCGAATGCGAACGGGGCAAATGCCATTTCTATCTTCGCGCCTTGCCATCGGGTCGTCGGGAGCGACGGTTCGCTGACCGGTTTCGGCGGTGGCATCGAGGCGAAACGCTTCCTTTTGGCGTTGGAACAGGATAAACTTGGATGTCTCTGTCGCTTGCGCTGAATTCATTACCTTCCAAAACGTTGGAAATGCCATTGCGTCCACGCAAAAGGCTTCCAATCGCGTTGAAAATGGAATTGTGTACACACAATGGGCTTCCAATCACGTTGGAAATGAAATTGTGTACACACAATGGGCTTCCAATCACGTTGGAAATGGAATTGTGTCCACGCAATGGGCTTCCAATCACGTTGGAAATGGAATTGTGTCCACGCAATGGGCTTCCAATCGCGTTGGAAATGGAATTTGGTCGACCCGCGACCATTTCCAACGTTTTTCAAACACTGATGTTCCTAAGCAATACGGATCAGAAATGCGTGAAGATGCCTTTTTCGGTGATATAGGCCGTGACGAGCGATGCCGGAGTGACGTCGAACGCGGGATTGTACACCTTCACCCCCTCCGGCGCCATGCGGTGGGCGTAATGCAAGTCGGTCACTTCGAATGCCGGGCGCTGCTCGATGATGATATCCTTTCCGGTGGGCGTGTGGGCATCGAAAGTGCTCGACGGACCCAAGACGTAGAACGAGACGTGGTAATAATGGGCCAATATCGCCAATCCGCACGTGCCGATCTTGTTCGCGACATCGCCATTAGCCGCTACCCGATCGCACCCGACCATCACCATGTCTATCAGACCTTGGCCCATGAGCGAAGCCGCCATATTATCGCACACCAACGTAGTATCGATCCCAAACTTCATCAACTCGTAGGCCGTAAGCCGTGCGCCTTGAAGCAAAGGGCGCGTTTCATCGGCATAGACCTTCGGAGCCAATCCCAATTCCTGTGCCCGATAAATGGGAGAAAGCGCCGTCCCGTAGCGGGAAACCGCCAGATGCCCAGCATTGCAATGCGTCAAGATACGGCTTCCTTTCGAGATAAGCGACACGCCATGTTCTCCGATTTGCCGGCACATGGTAATATCTTCATTTTTAATCCGAATAGCTTCTTCACGCAAAACATCTTTCAGGCGAATGAAATCTTCCGGCTTTACTTCCGCTAAACCAGAAAGGGAATGGTGGAAAACCGAAGTCATGCGCTCTATGGCCCAAGCGAGATTAACCGCCGTAGGACGGCTGGCCCGAATCCGATTGGCAATCCCTTGGAAATGCTTCTCCAACACTTCAGGCGAAGTGATAGAAGCCGACGTACGGGCAAAGCAGACATAAACACCGAATGCAGCCGCCACGCCAATGGCCGGTGCCCCACGCAAACGGAGTTTCTGAATTGCCTCAATTAAATCCGCTTCCTTATCTATTGTCAAATAGACCTCTTTGGCTGGTAATTGAGTCTGGTCGAGGATCGTGATTGAATCCTCGTGTTCATTCAAAACCACGGCATCGGGCAGGACAAATCTCTTTTCTTCCATCTGCATTAATATCTTTTTTCTTCTTCTCCCAAATACTCTTTTTGCCACTCCTCGGCGCAATCGCATAGCATCTGATACCACTCAGCTCCAAACTTCCGAATCAAAGGCTCTTTCAGGAACTTATAAACCGGTACATTTCCCTTTCTTCCCAAGATAACCGCCGCCTTGCACACATCCCAGC
This sequence comes from uncultured Parabacteroides sp., assembly GCA_944325335.1. Taxonomy (GTDB): domain Bacteria; phylum Bacteroidota; class Bacteroidia; order Bacteroidales; family Tannerellaceae; genus Parabacteroides. The sequence goes on from CALUZR010000005.1 coordinate 77,783, forward strand.
GATGATAATTGACCGCTGTATATAGCCCATAATTTCCAATCCGAATCGGATAGAGATGGCACGAAACCGGTTTATAGAAATCACATTTCCCCTCGCGGTAAGCCTTCTCGATGGCACAATAACAACATCCTTTTTCATCATAGCAAGTGAATACGCAATCCTTGTTGTTTACGATTGAAGTGACCAAATCCCCATCCTTATCCGTATACACCACGCCTTGCTTCTCGATAATCGCCTTAGCCTCCGGAGAAAGTTCGTCCCACACCACCGGCAAGACCTTCTCCAATTCCTTCACCTCGCTTTCCTCTACCGGAGCACCTGCATCGCCTTCAATACAACATTCACCTTTGCAAGCCTCCAAATTGCATAGGAACTTTTCGGTGATAATATCTGAAGACACCACGATGTCCTCTATTTGAATCATCATACGCTTTAAATGAAAATAAATAAGGCACGGATTACGCGGATTTCACGGAGATTCCTTTTTCCTTCCGTGTAATCCGTGCAATCCGTGCCTAAATTATAAAGGAATATTTACTTAATCAAATCTTTGCCGGTCATATCCGCCGGTTGCGCCATTCCCATAATATGCAGGATAGACGGAGCGACATCGGCCAATACACCATTTTCCACCTTGGCATCCTTATTTTCCGTTACATATACGAAAGGAACCGGATTGAGGGAGTGAGCCGTGTTAGGCGTGCCATCTTCATTCAATGCGTGGTCAGCATTTCCGTGGTCGGCAATGATAATCACTTCATAATCGTTTGCCTTAGCCGCTTCAACGGTATCACGCACACAATTGTCGATAGCTACTACTGCTTTCTCGATGGCTTCATATATACCTGTATGGCCTACCATATCTCCATTGGCATAATTTACTACAATGAAATCATACTTCTGGGTGTTGATAGCCTCTACCAATTTATCCTTTACCTCATACGCGCTCATCTCCGGCTTCAAATCGTAAGTAGCTACTTTCGGAGAAGGAACCAGGATGCGATCTTCGCCTTCATACGGAGCTTCACGTCCGCCATTGAAGAAGAAGGTCACGTGCGCATATTTCTCGGTCTCGGCGATATGCAATTGCGTCTTGCCGTTCTTTGAGAGGTATTCGCCCAACGTATCGGCCACATTCTCTTTCGGAAAGAGGATATGCACACCCTTAAACGAGGCGTCGTACGGCGTCATGCAGTAGTATTGCAATCCCGGAATCGTATGCATACCCTGCTCCGGCATATCTTGCTGGGTTAATACGATGGTCAACTCCTTCGCACGGTCGTTGCGGTAATTGAAGAAGATAATCGCATCGCCTTCTTTGATGGTACCATCGAAGTTCGCATTATTAATCGGTTTGATAAACTCATCCGTTACCCCTTCGTCATACGATTCTTGCATGGCCTGTACCATATCCGTAGCCTGCTTTCCTTTACCTTCAATCAGCAAATCGTAAGCCTCTTTCACACGTTCCCAACGCTTGTCGCGGTCCATCGCATAGAAACGACCTACGATAGAAGCGATCTTCCCAGCCGATTTCGCGCAGTGTGCTTCCAATTCCTCGATAAAGCCCTTGCCGCTCTTCGGGTCGGTGTCACGTCCATCCATAAAGCAATGGATAAAGGTGTTTTCAATACCATATTCTTTAGCGATATCGCAGAGCTTGAAGAGATGTTCCAACGAAGAGTGAACACCGCCATTCGAAGTCAAGCCCATGAAGTGGATATTCTTGCCATTTTCCTTTGCATACGAGAAAGCCGAAACGATTTCCGGGTTCTTCAGGATGCTATTGTCTGCACAAGCGCGGTTAATCTTCACCAAATCCTGGTAAACGATGCGGCCCGCCCCGATATTCAGGTGTCCTACTTCCGAATTACCCATCTGCCCGTCCGGAAGACCTACGTTTTCGCCCGAAGCCTGCAACTGCGAATGCGGATAGGTTGCCAACAAAGAGTCCCAATACGGAGTCGGCGTGTTGAAGATTACATCATCTTTCTTATGGTCGCCTATTCCCCAACCATCCAAAATCATTAAAAGCGCTTTCTTAGCCATAATTCTAAAATTTATCTTGTTATTGAATCTTTTTCCGCCCGCAAAATTACACAAAAACCGCCAATGTTGCGTGCTTTTACCATTATTTCACGGCTATTTTGAAACAGGTTGGTACATCATACAATTTTCAAGCAGACGAGCCATTTCCTCTGGTGGTACTTTTTCTACCAGACGTAAGTCTTTTCCCATTTCGCCGGGTGTCCAACTATTTTCTCCTTTGTCGTTCAATATGCGGAAAGTTCCTCTTTCCACTTCATAATAGGGCGCATACCCTTTGATAGCCACCCATACGGCCGTCAAATCCCAACTCATTCTCCCATTCGGATCGCCCTCCGCCAGGCAAAGGGCGTAGGCATCTTTCACAGGGCTTCCTTCGATAGGTTGTTCCACCAATCGTTTTCCCGTAAATATTTTATTCCCGATTTCGAATCCGCTGAATAGGATTTCCGTCGGCCAACTTTCAGCTACCACGCGTGAAGAAATTATATCACTATATACATTAAATTCTGTTTCCCCGGAAAAACATAGTTATAATCGCCGCCGATTATAACTATAATCTCCGGAATTCACGCCGTGAATTTTTGGGTTCATGCCTATAAAAATAAGGCATAATAAGCTACTAAAAGTAAGACAATGATAGCGGAATGATAACACTCAATTCATTCATTACAATTAATAGTTTTGTATGCTAATTGTTCTACTATCATTATATTGTTTAGCAGATTTTTGAGGACGATTCTTGGATTTGCCCTTTTGAAGTGAAATATTTACTCCTACCATAAAACGCCATGAACGATCCGTCATCTTATCAACCGTAACATCTGTATAATCATCCGTATAAGTTTCTGATTTATATTTTAAAGGAATCAAGTAACGGAAACCAGCCGTAAAGCTGATAGTCTGATTGAGCATGTAAGAGGCTCGTATGGATGACTCCGTACCTACTTTTGTATATCCAGTCAATGTGGGCGTCCGGAAAAATGGGAAACAACTGAAATTAGCAGAGAATTTCTTGTAATTAAACATCGTCATTGCCCAAAAAGAAGCACTCCAAAAATTCTTGTTGAATTGTTCTACTTCTTCATCTTCATACATATTATATCGGACTGATCCATTTGCCATAACTTTCCAGCCCTCTAAAATATTAACCGAGAAATTGAGGTTGAAATAGGCGTTCGAATAACGGCCTGTATTCCCGAATGTAATGTTGTATACACCTGTATTATCCAAAAACTCATATTGTGTAATATAGTCATTCACATTTTGATAGCCTAATGTCCCCATAATATAAAAACGACTCTTAAATAATTGGTAATTCAAGCGCAATGAATTTGTATAATAAGGTGTTAAATAGGGATTTCCATAATAAACTCGCGTTGTATCCGTATAATTACGGTTTGGATTCAAATTCGAAAAAGCAGGACTGGTCCTATTTCGAGAAAAATCAATGCTGATATTCTGGGATTGGTTGATTGCATATCCTAATCGCGCATTAGGGGTGAATTCTTGGTAATCATTCTTTACTATCTTACTGATATCGGTATTTACAAAATCATATCCCACTCCTATCCGATAAGACCATTTGGGATGAAGTTTACCTGACAAACCGGCATACACATAATTACGAAATTCTTTGTATTGCATTTGATCCGGCATATTATTTACTCGTCCATTAAAATCATCTGATTCCCAATAAAAACGATAACCAGATTCAAATCGATGATCTCCGAATTTATAACTATAATTCAATTGTCCGTCAACGGCATTCTGACTATTTTTATCCAGTCGATTATTCAGATATCCACTGTAGCCATTCGTACCGCTTTCTTCATATATATTACTCAATCTTTTTCTACTACCTGCATATTTAGCTTCCAAATTAAGCATATTCTTCTCATTGAATTGTGTTTGCCAATAATAAGATACGCCATAACGATGTGATTTCGTATTGGAATATTCTGAAGCATTTAAATCATATAAATGCACATCATTCTCTTTTACATATCCCGTATACGGCCTATCTATTCTTTCTGGAATTCCTGTGTACTGCAAATCCAACGTCATAAATGTTTTTAGGAGACACCACATAATCCATCGAAGTCATCAGATAGAGATTATTCATTTTATATTGAGACTCATCTACATGCTTATGGGTTTGTGTTGTCTTTCCTTCATATCTGGATTCACGAAAAAGCGTGATGTCACGTTTGTCTTCATTAAAAAAGAAATCATTCCCATAAAATGAGATATTGAATTTATCAGATGCATACAAATAAGAGGCGTCCATGTACCCATATTCCATTTCCGGATTCAACTCAAGTCCTACGTCGCCTCGTTGCATGTTTGTTATCTTCTTTGTAACAATATTTATAATTCCATCTATATTCTTTGATGCAAATCGAATAGATGGATTTCTTATCACCTCCACTTTTTCTATATCTTCAGGCCGAAGCATAGAAACATATCGTGAATCTCGTTGTATGTTATTGACCATAATAATAGAATAAGAAGAACCTATGACGCTTAAAGATCTTTCATCTAAATTGACCAACAAAGAAGGGACATGTGTCAAGACTTGATAGGCGTTTGCTGAAGTCTTTTTAATCCGAGAGGGAACATTATAAACCAATTGGTCACCTAATACTTCATATTGCATTTTATCTGCAGAAACGACCGTTTCATCCAGCTCGTATGCTTTCGTGTTCAATATGATAGGTTCCAAATTTTGCTTGTCGGCCAATAAACGTACCGGTTTTTCGTAGGTATTAAATCCTAAAAAAGAAACTTGCATCAAATAAGTACCCGTATCGATTTGAAGAGAAAAGCGTCCTTTTTTATCGGCCATTAATCCAGCTACGAGCGAATCTTGTTGCAGAAAAACGACGGCAGCTCCTGGCAACGCTTCATTCTGCTCCGTTAATACGGTACCTTTAACGGTTGTTTGTTGCGCATAAATCTTTCCAAATGAAAATAAGCAAATTAATATCACGATGATCTTATTCATGGTTCACTCTTTTTTAAATATGAATATTCTTTTATTTCGTCATTTGATTAGAAATAAGCATATTATTACAAATATATTCGATGTAATCATTCATCTGCATTTCTAATACATTTGCATTCCCCAGAATCAAATCCTCCAATGGAAGATGTAATTCACTAAGTTGAAATACTTTTGCCTTCATGCGTATTCTACATTTTTAAATTTAACAATAAATGCAAGCTCTCGTTAAGCTTGCCACTTGCAAAGTAAACATATCTTATTTATATTAGCAAATTTTCTCTATGTTTTTTACGTTTAAAACCTCCTTCGTTGTTCGCTTCCAGCCCCGGTTCCTTTATATTTGCGCTGAGTCGCATTGAACTTGTAGCGAAGGGTGAGGCCGAACTCGCGGGTATCAAATTCGTCGACTTGGGTGCCGGTCAGGCGTTCGTAATAGATGCGTTGCTTTTGGGTGAATTGGTGGAAGAGGTCATTGCCGCGTAGCTCGACAGTCAGGGCGTCGTCGAAGAAGGATTTGCGGAGCGAGATGTTCAGCATGGACCAACCTTTCCAATAGGCGTTTTGCTGGTCGCCGCCTGTCTGGTAGCTGAAGTCGGCGCCGAGGCTGAAGCCTTTGGGCAGGGTGACGAGGTTGTTGAATGTGAGCGTCATCATCGGGTGGTTCATTTCGTAAATCTGTTGGTTGCTCTCTACCTTCATCCATTGCTTCGAGACACCGAGATTAAGCATCGGAGACCAGCACCCAATCGTAGGCGAAGCGGATACAGAAGCTGTCAAGACAGGAAGATGATCAAAGTTAATAGGCAGAAGCACGGAAATTTCCGGCTCGTCCGCCTTGGGTTTGCCCCAAAGGATCAGCGCGTCGTTCGTCTGTTGGAAACTGACGGAGGCTTGCAGGAATTTCCACGTCCCGGAGAGCGTCACGTCGTGCTTCAAGGAAGGCAGCAGCGACGGGTCGCCCGTCTGGAGCGTGAAGCGGTTGTAATAGCTCACGTTGTTGCGCAGCATCCAATAAGAGGGACGCTCGGTCTTGGCGGCGTAACTGGCTTGGAGTTGCACGTGGCCCAGGGTCGTATTGTAGGAAACGGTCGGATAGACGTTGTCGAACGTCCGGCTCTGCGCGTCGCTGTGTTGGTGGTTCTCGTAGTAATCGAATGCATCGTGTTCGTAGCGGGCACCCACGGCGATGTCTCCAAACGGGAAACTATGTGCGTATTCCACGAAGGCGGCCACGTTGTGTTCGCGTATCCGGCTATATACCGTCGGCACGTATTCGGGCGATTGACTCAGGTAGTCGTCCGTCCGCGTCGTATAGGTGTATTCGCTTCCGAACGAGACCTCGCCGCCCCAGAGCGGATGTGAAAAGACGAGCTTCGCTGCTGCCAACTGGTTTTCTACCGGGTTGGTCGCCTGCACGAGGCGGTTCTCCTCTTCTTGGCTCTCTTCCGTCGTCGAGGTGAGGACGTCTTGCTTCATGCGGTAATAATCGGCGTTGAAATCGATGCCCCATTCACCCGCTTTTCCGTTGTAGTAGGCATTCAGCGTATGTTCCGGATTGTAATTCGCGTCTTCCAATCCGTCGGAATGGATACGGTCGTAGAATGCGCCGTTCCGCTGGACTTCATTTTCCCAAATCGTCCTTTTGGTATAGCGCGGCCGTCCCAACAGGTCGTAACGCATCCCGAACGAATGGTTTTCATGTAAAAGATAATTAAAACCGAAAGTACCCTGGATACTCTCCCACTCGTTGTCCCACGTCGCCTGGTTGCGTTGTTCCCAGAGCTCGCCGACGGAATTCTGTTGCGTCATGTCGGAAGTCGCATAGATATGGTAGAGCGAGTAATTCATTGTCGCAAAGAGATCCAGGTCGTTGTGCCGGTAGTTCAGGTCCAACTGGTCCAGCCAGTCGGCGTTCTCGCTGGATTGATAATAGGAAGAACGGAGATCGACGCCAAACCCGTCGCCTTGCCGCCGCACGGTACGAATGCGGATGACGGCGTTCACCGTCGCATCGTAGCGGGCACCCGGGTTGCGAATCACCTCCACGCTCCGGATTTCGTCGGAATCCAACTGCTCCAATTCCTGGGGGTTGCGCACTTCCCGCCCGTTAATATAGATAAGCGGCGCGCCTTTCCCGAAGACCTCGAAGTCCTTCCCCTTCTTCAGCACGCCGGGCACTTTTGCCAGCACGTCGTTGGCCGACCCTACTTTCGCCAATACGCTGTTTTCTACCGAAGTGACCAGCGCGTCGCCTTTCAGCCGCGTGACGGGTATCGTCCCGCGCACCACCACTTCGCCCAGCGCTGTCGCCGCTTCCCGCAACTGCACCGTGCCCAAATCGGTTTTGCCCGTAAGCGAAACAAACGCATCCTGATACCCGATATACGAAACCTTTAACAGAGCGGGATTCCCGGCTAAGTCGAGTGAAAAGTTCCCCGCTTCGTCGGACACATTGCCGGACACGAACGTCGAATCCGCCCGCAGCAACACCACGTTCGCAAAGGCAACCGGCTCGCCCTGCGCATCCGCCACGCGCCCTTTGAGCTGCTGGGCATCCACGGAAACGGCCGTCAAGAAGGCGGCTAAAAGTAAAAAATGCTTCATATCTATCTTCCTTTTTATTTTATATTTAATCTTTCTCTTCTAACGCCTGTCGTTATAACTCGGTAACGATACGTGTTACAACGCGGTAATGGATGTCGTTATAACTCGGTAACAGCATTCGTTACGCTACGGTAACGACAAATATTACAACTTTTCCATTTCCGTCGAGGATCGACGACGCTCCTCGTTGACCTGCCACGACGTTCCTCGCTGACCTTCGACGACGTCCCTCGTCGAACATCGACGACGCTCCTCGTCGATAGTCGACGGAAACCGATGCTACAAGCGGTTCACGTCGTCTTCCACCGAACTCTTGCCTCTGTACTTGCTCTTTACCTTCTGGTTGAAGCGGTAAATGAGGCTGATGGAATAGTTCCACATGTTGTAATCTTCGGTTTGCGTATAATCCACATTGCCTGTGCGCATCCGTTCCTTGTATTTTGTCGTGTGGAAGATGTCGTAGCCTTTGAGGCTTACGCTCAGTTTCTTGTCGAAGAAATCTTTTTTCAGTGTGAGGTTCAGCATTTGTATCGGCTTGGTGAACGAGACTGCCCCGTAGTCTCCTGCGCTCATAAACATGTAATAGGCAGAGAGCGTGATGTCTTTCGGGAAACTGAAGTCGTGGCTCGTCACTATCGTGTATTGCGGCTGGTTGTATTTGATTTTCTCGCTCAAATAGTCCACTTCAAAGAAGGGTTTGGCCACACCTAAGTAGAGCGACGGACTCCACAAACCGAACGTATATTGCAGGTTCAAATCAGCATTCAGGACCTGGTATTTATCGAAGTTGGCAAAGGTGCTGATGATCGTCTCTTGCGTATTCTCAAACATATCGTCCAAATAATCTTTGGTTCGCGTATAACCCAAACTGAAATAGAGGAATTGATAACTCGTACCCCACTGTATATTATAGGATGTAGCCGGTTTCAAGAGCGGATTTCCTTGTTGGTAAAGGAACTCGTTTTGATAGTAGGTCGAGTTGCTCAACTGGCGGAACGAAGGACGCGAGGTACGGGTCGCAAATGAAAGGCTGTTCGCCCACGCTCCGGCCTGGTAACTGAGGCTGACCGACGGGAAGACGTTATCGAAATCGCGGTCGAGGTTCAACTCCGGATTCAAGAAGTCCGCATACTGCATCCGCATCCGCTCGTAACGCACGCCTACATTTCCAGCCAAGTTTCCGGCTTGGAAGTTCCACTCTACAAACCCGGCATAACGTTTCTCCGTCTCTTTGTAGTCGGACGAAGGAACAGCGCTTGCATTGGTCGTCAAGGCGCTCTTGTTGTTGATCTGGTTATAATCCACACCGACGGAGAAATTCAGCCAGTTATCTTTCGCATAATTGACTGTGAACTGCCCGGCGTAAATATCTGAATGGCCTGTCGCGTCGCTGTTTGTCGTCATGTCCAACTGTTCGTTGCGTTCCGTTACCGACTGGTCGTATTCATTCTTATTCCGCACATAATCGAGGTTCAATTCAGAAGAAAAATGCTCGTTCCATGTCGCATTGTAGAAGGCATTGAGTTGGTTCATGAGGGTTTTGTTCTTATATCCGTCCAACAAATCCCGGCTTTCTACCCACGCGTCGTTCAAATAGGCGTCCAATCTCCCTTGTGTATGCAGCTTCGGAATCATCGAACTGCCATTTACCTTGAATCCGGCTATGTGATCCTTATTGAACTCATAATCCACATTTGCCCGCCAAGTATGGATCGGCGCGTCTTGCTTCCGATGTACGTTGTTATCATACCGATGCACTTGGTCGTTCAGCGTAAGTTCTTGCGAAAGAGGATGGTCGTATTCGCTCCTTGCCATTTCATATTCATAATAGGCCGAGAGATTGAGTCCGCCTTTCTTCGCATTCAAGCGGATATATTGGTCGCTCGAATAACGTTCGCCGATGGCAGATTCATGTTTGGCCGTGATGCCCCAGCCTTCGTCCCGCTTGATGGTCGTGATCTTCAGCACGGCTTTCCCTTCGGCATCGTAACGCGCGCCGGGATTCTTAATTAGCTCGACGGTCTTGATGTTCTTCGGGTCGAGTTGTTGCATCTCGCTCTCGTCCTGAATCTTCCGGTTATCAATATAGATGATGGGCGCGCCTTTCCCGAATACTTGGTAGCCACCGTCCACGGTCCGAACAATGCCCGGAATACGCGAAAGCATATCGGTCATATCATGGTATTCACTCAGCAACGAACCGGCCACGTCCGTCACCAGCGAACTGCCCTTTTGCTTGAATACGGCCTTGTGGGCTGTAATCGTCACTTCGTCCAGTTCGGTCGACTGGTTGTTCAACGTAATGACACCTAAATCCGTCGCTCCCGCTTCCACCGATTGGTATTTATCCGTAAAGCCCATATATGAAAACTTCACAATCGCCGGCGTTTCGTTTGCATAATCCATGTAAAATGCACCGTTCGCATCGCTCACCGCCCCGGCCACAAACGACGAATCCGCCTTTGCCAGCAATACAATGTTCGCATATTCAATCGGACGATTATTTTCATCCACAATCTTTCCTTTAATTCCTTGTCCATAAGTTGTTGCACAGGAAAGAAACACTCCTAAAGATATAATTAATGTCTTCATTCTATTTCTATTTTTAATTCTTACGGCAAAGGTACGGCGTTTGAATATAATCATGGGTAATAAGTATATCATAATTATATCATCATTTTTATGCTTTTAATTACATTATATGCCATAATTTGATTACTTTTGCCGCACAAAGAGATATTTCAATGAGAGTTTACTATATCATAACGCTTTTGGGTATAATTTGCGTAAGTATATTGCAAACTTTGTACGTTCAAAATATGTATGACACGTACAAAAAAGAAGAAGTTGTGCAAATAGAAAAAGATTTACGAATCGCTTTTTCACAAGAAACCAAAGAACGCTCCCGAAAGCTTAAGCCACATCCTTTAAGAGGACGTACCTTTACGGCAAAATCAATAACGAACATGACACCTGAGGAATTAGATAGTTTGCTTCGTATAGAACCTATTCCTTATGATACCATAGATCTGGATCGATTCAAAGACGATGGTATTATTTTAACGGAAGCTGAGGGTTGGACTCTATTTTCACATGATGATTTTGAACGCGACGGCCTCCCCTTTAACCTCGCCGTTTTAGACAGCATCTTCCACGCTTATTACACGAAGGATTTCCCCTATTCCTTTACCTTATTATATTATAAGGATCGGAAACCAATTGAGACTATAGGCGATTTGATAGGCAAGGCGGATTATGAATCGCACTTGATGCCCATTGGCACGAAGGGTGAACGCCGCCTTTTGCTGAAGATGGATATCCCGTTTTCCTATTTCGTCACATACGAAGCGGGATCGCTGGTGGCTTCGCTTGTGATTGTCCTTTTCGTCCTGCTCTGCCTGATTTTCCAACTGACCGTCATCCGCATCAAAAGTGAACGGCTAAAGCAATGGGAAACCCATGCACATGGAACGATACACGACTTGAAAACGCCTTTAAATAGCGTCGTTACGATGCTAAGTCTCTTCCGCCTGACAGAAAAAGACCCGCAAAAGAAGGATTTGCTGAACCAGGGCGTCGTACAATTGAAACGTTTGGCAGGCACAATCGAAACGCTTCTCTCGATAGAAAACAACCGCCGAGAATTGGTGTTGCGTAAAACGGAATTGGACTTACCAACGTTGTGCGAACCTATTAAACAGGAATTGGACGTATTGTATCACGATAAGCCGCACAAAATAGAAATTACTTCCACGTTACCCGAAAAAGCAAAAGTGGAAGGCGACGCCATGTATATCGGAAATGTGCTCCGCAATCTGATAGAAAACGCGTTGAAATATGCAGATGCAGGTGTAAAAGTATTCGTCCGTTTCCAAGAAAACGCGCAACATCAAGTAGAAGCGACCGTAGAAGACAATGGTTGGGGCATCGAACCGAAATATCGCCGGAAGCTCTTCTCGCAATTCTATCAAGTGCCCCGTCCAACCGACAAAATGCTGAAAGGGCATGGAATCGGATTAGCCCAATGTAAACTGATTGTCGAAGCGCACGGCGGAAAAATTGGCCTGCATGATACAAACAACGACAAAGGAAGCCTGTTCTACTTTACATTACCCCTAATAAATTAAAAGAAGATGGAAAGAAAAATAAAAGTACTCTTTATAGACGACGACACCGCATTAGGAAATATCGTGACGCTGGCGTTGCAGGAATTTGGGTTTGAAGCGATTTATTTCAGCACGTTGATTGGCATAACCGCCTTTATCCGCGAATTTACACCCGACGTGATCGTACTCGACGTGGAAATAGGCAACAAGAACGGTATCGACGCGCTACCTGCGATCCAAGAAGTCGCCCCACAAACGCCCGTGATTTTCGTTTCTTCTCATCACGATACCGCCATGGTTGTCCAAGCACTTCGGCAAGGCGGTTTTGTTTATTTGAAAAAGCCTTTCGAGATAGAAGAATTAATAGCCTACATCGAACGGCTTGCACAAACCGCCAAGCCCAGCCATCAGATTGAATTTGATTGTTTCCGGTTGGATATCGAACGTAGCATCTTGCTTAAAAACAATAACCTATTCAGTGCGCTTACGCCTTTCGAATGTCGCCTCTTGCGTCTTTTAGCTTCTCATTTGGGGCAAATCGTTCCACGAGAAAAAATCATGGAGGAATTATGGCATGGGGAAACGACCAACGATAAGAGCCTCAATAACTACGTGAACAAACTCCGAAAAATGTTCCATGATTATCCACGCATTCGTATCAATACATATCGTAACCAAGGAATCCAATTGATCCTCCTTCCTAAATAGGCCTTCGCAACACTACGAAGACAGGCTTCGCAATCCATCGAACGAGGCGTTCGTAACGTTGCGAAGACAGGCTTCGCAATCCATCGAACGGGGCGTTCGTAACGTTGCGAAGACAGGTTTCGCAGTACAGCGAACGAGGGTTTCGCAACGTTACGAAGGAAGGCTTCGCTCCTTTGCTTGTTATTTCACCAACTGGAAATCCAATTGCTTGCGGGCCAGGTTGGCATTGGCCACGCGGATGGTGATCGGATCGCCCAGGCGGTATTGACGTTTCGAACGTTGGCCGATCAGGCAATAGCTCTTCTCGTCGAACTCGTAATAATCGTCGTTGAGGTCGCGCATCGGGACGAGCCCTTCGCATTTGTTCTCATTTAGTTCGACGTAAAGGCCCCATTCCGTCACACCTGAAATCACACCATCAAACACTTGCCCCAGTTTGTCGCTCATGAACTCTACCTGCTTGTATTTCACGCTCGCCCGCTCGGCATTGGCCGCCACCTGTTCCATCGCCGAACAATGCTCGCACAGCTTCTCGTATTTCTTCTTGACGACGCTTCGTCCACCCTCCAGATAACGCTCTAACAGGCGGTGCACCATCATGTCTGGATAACGGCGGATGGGCGAAGTGAAGTGCGTATAATAATCGAATGCAAGTCCGTAGTGCCCAATGTTATCGGTCGAATATTTCGCCTTTTGCATAGCGCGGATGGCGACGGTCTCGATGAGGTTCTCTTCCGGCTTGCCCTGCACTTCGTCGAGAAGCGTATTAATACCCTTCGAGAGGTCCGTCTTCTTCCCTTCCGTCCGGAAACGATAGCCAAACCGACGGATGAAAGTGGCGAAATTTTCCATCTTCTCTGGATCGGGCAAATCGTGTACGCGGTAGACGAATGCCTTGGGCGTCTTCCCGCGTGGCACTTTTCCTACAAATTCAGCCACGGTACGGTTCGCCAGCAACATGAATTCCTCAATTAGTTTATTCGCTTCCTTCGATACTTTGAAATAGACGCGGAGCGGTTTGCCCTGCTCATCGATTTCAAACTTCACCTCGTAGCGGTCGAAATTAATCGCTCCGTGGGCAAAGCGTTTGGCACGAAGCTTTTGCGCTAAGGCATTGAGGGCGAGAATTGCCTCCTTGCAATCGCCCTGCCCCGTTTCAATGACCTGTTGTGCTTCCTCATACGTGAAGCGTCGATCACTCTTAATCACCGTCCGGCAAATACGGGAGTTCACTACTTCCGCCTCGGCATTCAGCTCGAATATCGTGGAAAAGCATAGTTTCTCCTCCTTCGGGCGGAGCGAACAAATCTGATTGCAAAGTCTTTCCGGCAACATCGGAATCGTACGGTCGACGAGGTACACCGACGTAGCCCGTGATTCCGCCTCTTTGTCGATGACGCTCTCGGGTTTCACGTAATGCGTCACATCGGCAATATGCACACCTACTTCCCAATTTCCATTCTCCAGCTGGCGGGCGGAAAGGGCATCGTCGAAGTCTTTCGCATCTTTCGGGTCGATGGTGAAAGTCAATACCTTGCGGAAATCCTCACGTCCTTTCAAATCGCTCTTTTGGATTTTCTCCGGAATGCGGTTGGCCGCCCGTTCGACGTTCTCCGGATAGCGGTAAGGCAAACCAAATTCCGCCAAAATAGCGTGCATTTCCGTATCGTTTTCGCCGGACATACCGAGGATGTCAATCACCTCGCCCAGCGGATTCTTTGCATTCTCCGGCCATTCAAGGATGCGCACCACCGCCTTTTCGCCATTCTTCCCACCATTCAGTTTATCGCGCGGGATGAAGATATCGTTTGCCAGCGTACGGTCTTCGGTAATGAGGAAGGAAAGTCCGTTTTGCACCTGGAGTTTACCCACGAATACACGCTCTTTCGACTCCAATATTTCCACCACTTCGCCCTCGGGTTCTTGCTTTTTCCGGCGGGCAAAAAGTTGGACGCGCACCTTATCTCCGTCCATGGCATGGGCGGAATCGCGCTCGGCAATCGCAATCGCCTCACTCCCATCGTCGGGAAGGAAAGAATTTCGTCCGTTGCTCCGGCGTACGAATGTACCGGTCAGCGACGTCACCACATGGTTATATTGGTAACGCCCACGGTCGACCTCCTTCAGGATGCCGCTTTCCTTCATTTTCTCCAACAAAGAAGCCACTTGGAGTTTCTGCACTTGGTTTTCAGCACCAATCTGCTTGCTCACCTGCTTATAATTCATAATCAAGCCCGGCGAACGTTGGAAAGCCGTCATGACAAGGCGCAGCATCTCTTTCTTTTTCATGCGTTTGCCGTCGTCTTTCGCCCGTTTATTTTTCTTTTTATTGTTCTTTTTCGTCATAATCCAATCTTTGAATAAAAATGTATTAAGCAAAGCGTGTCATCACGAGGATTGTTGAACACAGAGACACAGAGGCACGGAGAATTAATTTGGAAAACCCAGGAAATAAAAGAACTCCGTGTTTCTGTGTCTCTGTGTTTTTATTCCTTTTGATACACCCTCCTAAATAATTTCCTACAAAGGTACTATGTTTTCCGCAATTCGCCATACTTTCCGTTTTTTTCTCCTGATAAAAAAGAAAAAACAGGGATAAATAGTTTCGTTCATAGGCATAAATAGTTTCATTCTTGCCTATCTTTCCTTCGCGCATCGACGATATTTTTATATCTTTAGGCTGAAGATATACACATATCGTCGATGTTTATATAAATATCGTCGATACGTGAAGGATTGACAAGGTGTTTAAAACTTTTTCAAGGCGAAAACGAAGAATATGTCCGCCATGTCCGAAAAAATACCTAACTTTGTCTCTTCAAAGCAGAAAGTCAAAATGAGCATACAGATAAAAGAAGTAACAACACGCAAGGAGCTGAAGCAGTTCGTGAAGTTCAGCATCGATTTGTATAAAGGCAATCCTTACTACGTGCCGTGTTTGATTGAAGAAGAGATGATGACGCTGGACAAGGAAAAGAACCCGGCGTTTGAAGTGTGCGACGCCATCCTGTTTTTAGCCTATAAAGATGGGAAAATAGCAGGACGCATTGCCGGAATCATCAACCACGGAAGCAATACGGCGTGGGAAGAGAAGCGGGCGCGCTTTGGTTTTGTGGACTTTATCGATGACGCCGAAGTGGTAGATGCCCTCTTCGATGCCGTGATCCGTTGGGCGAAAGAAAAAGGCATGACGGAGCTTCACGGCCCGCTCGGATTCACCGATATGGACCACGAAGGGATGTTGGTAGAGGGATTCGACCAGCTGGGTACGATGGCCACCATCTATAATTACCCTTACTATCCGAAGCATTTGGAAAGGATGGGATTTGAAAAAGACCAAGATTGGCACGAGTTCAAGATATTCGTCCCCCGCGAAGGCATTCCGGAGAAGCATCAACGTATCGGTGAAATCGTACGGAAGAAATACGGGTTATCGATCCGCAAGTTCAAGAACAAAGAAGAAATCATGCCGTATGCCCACAAGATATTCCATACGCTGAATGCCGCCTTCGAGCCGCTCTACGGTTTTTCAGCCCTGACTGAGAAGCAAATCGATTATTACATCAACATGTATATCCCGATGCTACGTTATGAATTGGTCACGGTGATTACGCGGGATGCGGACGATGAAGTGGTCGGATTCGGTATTTCGCTTCCCAGCCTTTCGAAAGCGATGCAAAAGGCAAACGGGCATCTCTTTCCCTTCGGATGGATTCACCTCCTGAAGGCATTGAAGTCGAAACCCAAAGTGATTGATTTGTATCTCACCGGCGTCTTGCCAGAATACCAAAGCAAGGGAGTGAATGCACTTCTCTTCAACGATTTGATACCTGTCTACAACCGATTGGGCGTAGTCTATGCCGAAAGCAATCCGGAGTTGGAAAACAATAGTGCCGTACAAGCTCAATGGAATTATTTCAAACGTGAACACCATAAAACGCGCAGGGCATTTATTAAGAAAATAGAAGACTGAGAATTAAAATTAAAATAAAATGGATGATGATCAATTAATCCTGCATTCCGACCTCGCTTCGTATAGCGATGAAGACATCAAGACGCTCGATTGGATGGAGCACATCCGCCGGCGTCCGGGCATGTATATCGGGAAATTGGGCGATGGCAACTCGGCCGACGATGGCATTTACGTCCTTCTGAAAGAGGTGTTGGATAACTCCATCGACGAATACATGATGGGATTCGGGAAGACGATCGAAGTCATAGTGGAAGAAGGAACCGTCTCCGTGCGCGATTATGGCCGAGGCATCCCACTGGGCAAAGTGGTAGACGTATCGAGCAAAATGAACACCGGCGCGAAATACGATAGCAAGGCGTTCAAGAAATCCGTTGGCTTGAATGGCGTCGGTATCAAGGCGGTCAATGCCCTGAGTAGCTATTTCCTCATTACGAGCTATCGGGATGGAGAATGCAAACGGGTGGAATATAGCAAGGCGGTCATTACCGAAGAATGCGACATCCAACCGACCGACGAACCGAATGGCACGTCCACTTATTTCATCCCCGATAAAGACATCTTCAAGAACTACGAATACAAGGATGAATTCATCGAACCCTTGTTGAAGAACTATGTATTCCTCAACTCCGGCCTTACGATTCTTTATAACGGAAAGAAGTTCTACTCCCGCCATGGCTTGGTGGACTTATTGAACGAGAATATGACCACTGAGCCGCTCTATCCTATCATCCATCTGACAGGCGAGGATATCGAAGTGGTCATTACCCATAGCAACCAATATGGCGAAGAGTATTATTCTTTTGTCAACGGACAACATACGACACAAGGCGGTACGCACCTCTCGGCCTTTAAGGAGGCTATCGGACGTGTAATAAAAGAATATTACAACAAGAACTTCGAATATGCCGATATCCGTGCGGGCATCGTGGCGGCTATCAGCATCAAGGTGGAAGAACCGGTGTTTGAAAGCCAGACGAAGACAAAGCTCGGTTCGAAAGACATGGGACCGGATGGTCCGACCGTGGCCAAGTTCATTAGCGATTTCCTCAAGAAGGAACTGGATAATTACCTGCATAAAGACGCGGAAACTTCGGATATCCTGCTCAAAAAAATACAGGATTCCGAAAAAGAACGTAAAGCGATTGCCGGTGTAACTAAATTAGCACGCGAACGGGCAAAGAAGGCGAATCTCCATAATAAGAAACTACGCGATTGCCGTATCCATCTGAATGATTCGAAAGGAGATAAGACGGAAGAAACATGCATCTTCATCACCGAGGGCGATTCGGCCAGCGGTTCCATCACGAAAAGCCGCGATCCGAACTTCCAAGCCGTATTCAGCCTGCGTGGAAAGCCGCTTAATAGCTATGGCCTGACGAAGAAAATCGTCTACGAAAACGAGGAATTCAACCTCCTCCAAGCCGCATTGAATATCGAAGACGGATTGGACGGATTGCGCTATAATAAGGTGATTATCGCCACCGATGCCGATGTGGACGGGATGCATATCCGCCTCCTGCTCATCACCTTCTTTCTTCAATTCTTCCCCGACTTGATTAAGCAGAAGCATGTCTATATCCTCCAAACGCCGCTCTTCCGTGTGCGAAACCGGCAAAAGACGATTTATTGTTATAGCGAAGAGGAGAAGCAAACCGCGATCAAGGCATTGGGTAAGAATCCGGAAATCACCCGCTTCAAAGGATTGGGAGAGATTTCGCCCGACGAGTTCCGCCATTTCATTGGCAAAGATATACGCCTCGACCTCGTCTCGATGAAAAAAGAGGATGCCGTCAAAGAGATGCTCGAATTTTATATGGGAAAGAATACGATGGAAAGGCAGAATTTCATCATCGACAACTTGGTGATTGAGGAAGATATCATCACGTGACAAGCTGGAAACATTGTTTCTTGGGCCATGCAACGCTGCACGAAGCTGGAAACATTGTTTCTTGGGCCATGCAACGCTGCACGAAGCTGGAAACATTGTTTCTCGGACCATGCAACGCTGCACGAAGCTGGAAACATTGTTTCTCGGACCATGCAACGCTGCACGAAGCTGGAAACATTGTTTCTTGGGCCATGCAACGCTGCACGAAGCTGGAAACATTGTTTC
>CALUZR010000006.1 GCA_944325335.1 uncultured Parabacteroides sp.
AGCGATTCATACCCCAACTCTCCGACAAGCTCTATTTCCTTGAGCCAGTCAAAATCGGCATACACATAAAGTTTCTTCATCGCCTATTCCTTTTTAGATGCCCGTTCCCTTGTCTTCAGACTCAAATCCTGCAATGCTTTTCCCAACTTGTCTTCTTTGGCTAGCCACAGAATATCGTCATCTAATTGCAGGGCGTAAAGCACCCGGAGATAAATGCCGATGGCAACCGTCGGGGCACCTTTCTCTATGCGCGACACGGTCAATGGAGAACAGGTTGCCCGTTCCGCCACCTGAGCCACGCTCAGATTCCTGCGTAAGCGAGCCAACTTTATCTGCTCTCCTACCACCTGCATTTTCTGCTCCAACTTCCGGGGCAATTTTGTTCCCATTGTGTTTTTAGACATACTCAATATATCATATAATATGCAAAGATAACGCTTTTTATTTATTTAATGATAGGTTACATCAAAAAAATGGTTTACTTCCGAGAATACTTGCTGGCCAAAAGAAACACATCCATACATCCCCTTAGCTTGACTTTAAAGCCGCACATATATATGCGGATAATAAAGTTAAGTTAAGGGAATGAGAAAGAAGCGGAAATAATTGGCGACATTATCACAAATAAACCTTATCTTTGCAAGCGAGAAACAGATGCGGCAATCGCCACAGATTTCCGCATCCTCCCCGAATTTCGAGCAAACGAAAGTTAAATACGTTAAATATGAGCATTTTGACAAGTGAAGACATTTTGCAAATTTTTCCTCTACCGTTTAAAGCGTAACTCATTGTTTATCAATAGTAATAATATACTGCATCGGATTTTAAAGAAAAAATAATCATGGGCAAAACAATAACAACATACTTGATAGACGGTGACCCCAAGGGCACGCAATACTCTTTCATCAGCAACAAGATTTGCCAGATATTTGTCATTCCCCGTTCCAACTTGGAATATCTGAATGAGCAGGAGAAATTGCACAAGCCAGCATTCTACATCCTAATAGGTGAAGACGAAGCGACCAAACCGCAGGCTTACATCGGAGAAACAGAGAATTTCAAGGAACGTATAAAAGATCACGACTATAAGAAAACGTTCTGGCAAAAGGCTCTTGTTTTCGTATCCAAAGATGAGGATATGACCAAAGCCGATGTGCAATACTTGGAATATAGAGCTATTACAGACGCCAAGAAAGCAAATACGTTTGTTCTTAACGAGAATAAACAAGTCCCCAAGGCTCCCAATCTTCCCGAACATCAACGGGATGCCATGGATGAGTTTTTCGAGGACATCAAGTTTCTTGCGTCCTTCATCGGATGCAATATTTTTGAATTCTTCCAGCCCAAAGAAGAGCACCTCTTCTATACTAAAGGACGAGGATGCGATGCCAAGGGCTTTTATAATTCTTCTGGCTTTACCGTGTTAAAAGGCAGTACGATTGCCCATAATTGTACGCAGTCTTTTCAATGGAAAGAGAAGCGGGAAAAGATGCTGAAAGAATATGCTACATTAGATAACGGCATCTGGATAATGCTATCTGATAAAACTTTCTCCAGCCCCAGTACTGCGGCCATGTTTTGCTTGGGAAGAGCTACTAATGGATGGATAGAGTGGAAAGACAAAGAAGGAAACACCTTAGATTCTGTCTATAGGACACAACTGGAAGACTGAAACGGACATTGAGAATCCATCACAAAAGAACAATGACAAATACAAAAATCCTTTTTCTCCACGGCTTCTTCGCGTCAGGCAGTTGTGTGCCTGCCCAAGCATTAAAGCAAGCATTCGAGGGCGAAGTGGAAGTCCTTACGCCCGATTTGCCACTTCATCCTCGCGAAGCGTTGGCATTTATTACGGACCTTTGCGAATATGAACACCCTTGTGTGTTAGTAGGTAATAGCAACGGTTCATTCTTGGCGCAGATCGTAGCATCGCATTTGAAGTTGCCTGCCCTCTTGGGCAATCCCCATTTCGAGATGACCCGTTTCCTCTCCGAACGTATGGGTGCGCATACATATAAATCACCACGGGCGGACGGTCGGCAACATTTCGTAATAGACCAAGCGCTGGTAGACGAGTTTGCAGATGTACAAGCCCACCAATGGGACGATTGCCGGCCAGAAATAAACGACCGTATCTGGGGATTGTTTGGCGAGAATGACACGTTGGCGCACTTCGAACCGCTCTTCCTCCAACACTATACACGCGCTTATCATTTCCCGGGTGCCCATACGCCTACGGCCGAAGAGGTGCGAACATATTACGTGCCATTGGTAGAAAAGCTCAAAGAAACTTCCACATACCTTGCAAAAACTTCTTTTCCCCCGAGAAAAAGTCTATCTTTAGGCTAAAGATATATATCTGCAGCTTAAAGATACGTATCTGCAACCTAAAGATATGTATCTTTAGCCTAAAGATAGAGATTTTCTAACGGACAAAGCAAGTTTATGTCCGGATTATCGGAAGAATATCCAGAAGCCATTTCATTTATGTATAGGATGATTTTAATGTATAAAGGGAGGAAAAAGAGCAAGGTCGGCTTGATTCGTAGACTTTTACAAGGCGAAAGGCTAAAGCCGGAATACGCATAACTCGGCCTGGCGACCGTTGTTACGAAGCACGTAAAATAGGGGTCTTGGCTTCTGCACCTGTGGTTTGGGTAAAATATATATATTAGGAATTAGTGTCGCCTGGGCAGGAAGGAAATCGTAGGCCGGGAAATGCGCCGGGCGGGTACGCGTATAGTCATCGTCGGGTTCTATCTCTTCGTTCGTTTCCGAAGGAATAGAATAGCAGACGCCCGCCTGGATTTGGGAAAGGGTATCGTCGGCCGTCAGTATATCCGTCTGTACCAACAGGATGGTAACTACATACAACAACCTGTAGATGGCCAACTTCCAATTATTCCACTTACGTTTATTCATCTTGAGTTCCTTAACAACGGGCACAAAGGTAGCAAAATATGCCAAGAAACAAGCAGAAGGTGGGGAATAATTCGTTAAAAGAAGCCACAAAACGTTGCATGTGTCGTTTTCTTCCTCCAAAATGACTATGTTTGCACCGGTTTCATAAAAAGAAAGGGAAAGAGAGTATGTTTACATACGAAGACTTAGAGAAAATCGACTATGCCGACGCGCTCCGCATCCAAACAGAGGCGTTCGACGCATTGCTGGAAGCCAAGGCTGCTGGCAAGACGGGAGAGAATCGTTTGTTCTTTTGCGAACATCTCCCCGTATTGACCATCGGAAAAAGCGGGAAGGAAGCGAACCTCCTTATTCCGGAAGAGCGATTGAAGCAACAAGGCATCTCCTATTACCATATCAACCGCGGAGGGGACATTACATACCATGGTCCAGGGCAAATTACAGGCTATCCCGTATTCGACTTGGATACTTTCCATCTGGGCTTAAAGCAATACATCTATCAGTTGGAAGAGGTAATAATCCAGTTTCTTGCCCACTATGGCATCCAAGGCGAACGATTGGAAGGGGCGACAGGCGTCTGGATAGAACCGCACACGAAAGGAAAGGCACGCAAGATATGTGCCATCGGAGTCCGAAGTAGCCGGTTCGTGACGATGCACGGTTTTGCCCTGAACATCAATACCGACTTGGATTATTTCCGGTTGATCAATCCGTGCGGATTTACCGATAAGGAAGTAACATCCTTAGCCCGAGAACTGGGCGAACCTCAAGATTTTCACTCGGCAAAAACGCTATTGAGAGAGGAATTTGAGAAGCGATTCGGCGGGTAAAGGAAGGGAATAAGATCGTTGTTCTTAAATTCCCTAATGATATTCCAAAAGGTACACCCATTTTTAGGTGTTCTATGTTTTGTATATTTTTGCGTCCGTTATGGATAAAATTCAAGTAAAGAAAGTAGAAACGAAGCGTGAGATGAACGATTTCGTACGGCTTGCCGAAGAGCTGTACGCCGGATGTCCGTACTATGTTCCAGACTTGGAAATGGATGTCCGCGAGACATTTGACCCACGTAAAAACGCAGGACTTGAATTCTCAGACATCCAACCCTTCATTGCGTACAATGCTGACGGGAAAGCCGTAGGACGTATTGCGGGGATTATCAACCACCGGGCCAACGAAAAGTGGAAGACGAAGAACGTCCGCTTTGGCTTTATCGAGTTCATCGACGACCCGGACGTATCCGCGGCTTTGCTTAATGCCGTCGAAACATGGGGAAAAGAACGAGGTATGGAGCATATACAAGGTCCCATGGGCATCTTCGATTTCGATAAAGAAGGCATGTTGGTAGAGGATTTCGACCAACTGGGTTCGATGATTACCATCTATAACCCGCCCTATTATCCGAAGCACTTGGAGGCGTTGGGTTACGAGAAAGAGGTCGATTGGGTGCAAATACGCATCGATGTCCCGAAAGAAATACCTGCCAAATATGCCCGCGTAGCCAAGTTGTCGAAGGAAATGTTCGGCCTGCACGTCCGGAAATTGACAAAAGCAGACATTGCCCAAGGTTATGGCCGGAAGGTGTTCGAACTATTGAATCAAGCCTACGCGCCGCTTTTCGGTTACACAGAGCTTTCGGATAGGCAAATCGACGATTATGTAAAGCGTTATATTCCGTTGATGGATTTGGAATTAGTGCCGGTTATCGAGAATGAAGCAGGCGAATTGGTAGGCGTGGCCATTACGATGACGAGCCTTTCCCAAGCTTTGCGGAAGTCGAAAGGAAGGTTGTTTCCCTTCGGATGGTTTCATTTGGTTCGGGCATTGAAATGGAAACGCGATGAGAAAGCCGAGCTATTCCTGATTGCCGTCCGCCCCGATTACCAAGGATTGGGTGTGAACGCGTTAGTATTCGACGACCTGATTCCGATTTACAATGCGCACCATATCCGTTGGGCAGAAACAGGTCCGCAATTGGAAAGCAACGTGAAGGAGTTAAGCCAATGGAAACCATTGAATCCCTCGTTCACGAAGCGGCGTAGATGTTATACAAAACGAATAAACGAAATATAGGCGTATTTCTTTGCAAATACAACTATATTCAGATTTAAATAGAACGATATATGGAAAAGAAAGTAGTTATAACTGGAATGGGCATCTGGTCGTGCATCGGACAAACACTGGACGATGTGCGCGATGCCTTATATACAGGGAAGAGCGGAATCATCTTTAGCCAAGAACGCAAGGATTTGGGATTCCGTTCGGCATTATGCGCTCATCTGGAGCAACCCGATTTAAAACCGTTCGTATCCCGTAGCCTCCGGCAATTTATGCCCGAAGAGGCGCAATATGCGTATATGGCCACAAAGCAAGCCTTGGAGAATGCCAACTTGGATCAGGATTATCTCGACGCGCACGAAGTAGGGATTATCTATGGAAACGACTCAGTAGCAGAAGCAACCATGCATGCATTAGATAAGTTCCGCGAGTTTAAAGATACATCGGCTTGCGGAAGCGGGGCGATATTCCAATCGATGAACTCGACGGTTACGATGAACCTGGCGTGTGCATTTAAGTTGAGAGGAATCAACCTGACGGCATCAGGGGCATGTGCATCCGGTTCCCATGCGGTAGGATTAGCTTCTTTGTTAATCCGAAATGGTTTGCAAGATTGCGTGATTTGCGGAGGAGCCCAAGAAGCGAACCTCTATAGCGTAGCTTCGTTCGATGGCATTAACGCATTCTCTTTGCGGGAAAACGAACCGACCAAAGCGAGCCGCCCATTCGATCGGGACCGCGATGGATTAGTTCCCGGTGGAGGTGCCGCCACCTTGATATTAGAAAGTTACGAACATGCCGTGAAGCGGGGTGCCCCCATCTTAGCAGAAGTGGTAAGTTGGGGATTTTCGGGTAATGGAGCACATATATCCACTCCAAACGTAGCCGGTCCAGCCCGCTCTTTAGAGCTATGCTTAAAGAATGGCAATATCTTGCCTAAAGAAATAGGTTATGTAAATGCACATGCTACTTCTACGCATGCAGGAGATGGAAAAGAGGCATTGGCCATCGCCCAAATCTTTGGAGACTATAAGGTTCCTGTTACTTCTACGAAAGGACAAACAGGACACGAAATGTGGATGGCCGGAGCAAGTGAACTAATCTATTCTGTGCTGATGATGAAAAATGACTTCATCGCCGGAAACTTGAACTTCGAGAATCCAGACGAAGAGACGGCTTGCATCAACATCGTCCCGGAAACACGCGAAGTTCATTTCGATATGTTCCTCTCTAATTCGTTCGGATTTGGAGGTACCAACTCGACTATTATTGTACGAAATATAGATTCTAATCATTAAAATTCAAAATAAATAGATACAATGACACGTGAAGATATTATTAAAACGGTAAATTCGGCATTGGCTGAAGAATTTGAAGTAGAAGAAAATGCGCTTGATCCGGAAGCGAACATCAAAGAAACGCTTTCGCTTGATAGCCTCAGCTTGGTGGACTTGGTAGCGCTTATCCAGCAAACTTACAAAGTAAAGATTCCGGTATCCGACTTGCCCAGCATCCAGACGTTCAACAATCTCTACGATTATATCGAAGCACACTTGCCGAAATGAGGAAAGTTGATATCACGCGGCTCATACCTCAACGGGCGCCTATCCTGATGGTAGACGAACTGGTTCGTGTCGATGGGGACGAGGCTGAGACTTCCTTCGAAGTTAAAGCCGACAATTATTTCATCGAGCAAGGGTCCTTAGCGGAAGTGGGACTGATAGAGCATATCGCGCAATCAGCCTCTGCTCTGGCCGGATATAAGGCGATAACCGCAGGAGCCACCGAACCGCCCGTGGGGCTTATCGGGGAAGTTAAGCGTTTCCATTGTTATCGGTGCCCACGCGTCGGTGAGACGTTGCGGACGACGATCCGGATGGGTGCGGAAGTGGCTGGCGTCACCTTGCTTTCGGGCGAGACGCGTGTACAGGAGGAGGTCGTCGCGGATACGCAGATGAAGATATTCGTTCCTTAATAGAATCCCAGACAAAGATCGATAGGCATGTTACTTGAAAACAGATATTATCAACTGGTATCTCAGGAGATAGCGGGTGAGAGAGGCGCATTTCACGTCCGCTTGCTACCGGAGTGCGCAATTTATCAAGGGCATTTCCCGGGGAATCCAATCTGTCCCGGCGTTTGCCAGATCGAGATGATCAAAGAGTGCGCTACGCTTCTTACGGGCAGGGACTTGCGGATCCGCTCGGTGGCCCAATGCCGTCTGACGGCGTTAGCCTCCCCTACGGTCTGTCCGGAACTTGAAGTCGAAGTCCTGGCTTCGTCTGTAGAGAATGGTTTCCTCGTGCGGGCGACGGTCTCGGACGCTAAGCAGAAGTATGTGGATTTTAAAGGAGAGATGATCTGTCGGGAAGCATGAAGCGGGATGTCGTCATCATAGGGAGCGGACTGGGAGGTCTGGTCTGCGCGTATGTCTTGTCGCGTATGGGGCGGAACGTCGTCGTGCTCGAGAAGGAGCGGCAAGCGGGCGGATGCCTGCAGAGCTACCGTCGGCGCGGCTGGTCCTTCGATACGGGTTTCCATTACGTTGGCGGACTGGCGGAGGGACAATCCCTTTACGCGGCTTTCGACTACCTGGGGCTCTTGCAGCTTCCTTGGCATCAGATGGACGTACGGTCCGAACGGATCCGCATCGCCGACCGGGAGTTTGCCCTCGCGCAAGGGTATGAAGCGTTTGCCGAGACCTTAGCGGCCGAATTCCCTTCCCGCAGGAAAGCGTTGGAAGATTACGTGGCATTGCTGGCCGAAACCAATCGGACGGCTACTGAAGTCCTGAACCCGCAGGCGGACGCTGCTTCTCTCTCCTCTTCCAGCTGGGCAACCGGCGCTTATTCCTACCTGACGGATACATTCCAAGATACGCAGCTGGTGGATGCGCTAAGCGGTGCGTCGCTCAAGATGGAACTGAGGAAGGAATCGCTTCCTCTGTTTACCTTCTTGCATGGGAACAGTAGCTTCGTGGAGAGCAGTTGGCGGCTGCGCGGCGACGGTTCCCTTTTGGTCGACACGCTCGTCCGGGGCATCCGGTCGCAAGGTGGCGAAGTAGTCTGCGGGTCGGAAGTGACCGGGCTGGCCGAAGCTAATGGCCGGTTGGCTTACGCGTGCTGTGCGAATGGCGAACGCTACGAGGGCGATACGTTTATTTGTGACGCGCATCCCGCCGTCGCGTGCCGATTGGTCGGGGCAAGCCACCTGTTGCGCCAGTCATACCGCTCGCGTATCGCCCGGCTGGAGAACACGTGCGGCATGTTTACGCTTTCCCTTCGGCTGAAACCCCGGACGTTACCCTACTTCAACTACAACCAGTACATCTACCGGCGGCCTGACGTCTGGGCGGTCGATGCGTCGGCAGGAACGCCCGTCGGGAAAGTGATGGTCAGTTGCCGCGTTCCGGAGGATGGCAGCGACTTTGCCGCACAGCTCGATTTGCTCACCCCGATGGCTTGGTCGGCCTGTGCGCAGTGGGCAGGGACTCGGCCGGGACAACGCGGCGAATCCTACGAGGAGATGAAAGCGCGCCGTGCGGACGAATGCATCGCCTTGACCGAGGAGTGCATCCCCGGACTCCGTTCGATGATCGCCGATTTCTATACGAGCACCCCGCTTACTTATGAGCACTACACCTATTCGCCCGCAGGCTCGGCCTACGGCATCCGGAAGGATTTCCAGGATCCTCTGCAGACGGTTCTCTCCGTACGCACACCTGTCCCCAACCTCCTCCTGACGGGGCAAAGCCTTATGCTGCACGGACTGCAGGGCGTCACCCTGACGGCGCTGCTGACGTGTGCGGAACTGGTCGGCAAGGAGACGATATGGAAGTCAATCTTCCAAAAGGACAAACAAATAAATTAATACAGAAGAATATGAAATATGCATTAGTGACAGGCGGCAGCCGAGGCATAGGACGCGCCGTCTGCGTCAAGTTGGCCCAACTGGGTTATCATGTAATCATCAACTACGTAAGCGCACAAGACGAGGCGGAGAAAACGCTCGACCTCGTGCGCGCGACCGGACAAACCGGCGAGCTCCTCCCCTTCGATGTAAGCAACCAAGCGGAAGTATCCACCGCCCTCGACTCGTGGATGGCAGCGCATCCCGACGCTTACATCGAAGTACTCGTCAATAACGCCGGAATCCGTCGTGATAATCTCCTCGCGCTCATGTCCGCAGCAGACTGGCACCGCGTCCTGGACATTACGCTGGACGGATTCTATCACGTCACCCAGCCCCTCCTGCAGCCCATGATGTTCCATAAGTACGGGCGCATCGTGAACATGGCAAGCGTCACCGGACTCAAAGGCATGCCGGGGCAAAGCAACTACGCAGCAGCCAAGGGAGGCCTCATTGCGGCGACAAAGGCCCTTGCGCAGGAAGTCGGCCGGAAGAACATAACGGTCAATGCCGTCGCCCCCGGCTTCATCCGGACAGATATGGTGGAAGGCATCGACGAGAATACGTGGAAGAAATCGATCCCGATGGGACGCTTCGGCACGCCCGACGAGGTCGCCGCGCTGGTCGGTTTCCTTGTCTCGCCCGACGCAAGCTATATTACGGGAAACGTCATCTCGATCAACGGAGGACTTTATACCTAAGGAGGCGCGGCGAGATGATAAAGGAACTGGAGGATATCTGCCGAATCCCGGTCAAGTTCAGCGAGATCGATTCGATGCGCCGTGCTTGGCATGGCGCGTACGTGACCTATTTCGAAGACGGACGCGAATCGTTCGGCCGGCGCTTTCCTGGTATCGGATACGCCGACATCCAAGCGTCCGGTATTTTTGCTCCTCTCTACGACCTCCGCGTGAGATACTATGCGCCCCTCGAGATAAATGACGTCGCGGTCGTCCATACTTGCTATATCTACAAACCAGGCGCCCGCTTGGACTATACCTATACTATATATAGGGAGCGCGACTCCGTCCTGTGCGCCGAAGGCAGTACTACGCAACTGTTCATCGGCCCCGACGGCAAGCTGCTGGTCGACAAACCGGACTACTACGCCGACTGGCAGCGCAAGTACTTACTGTTAGAAGAAGATTAAGCTATTTATTTCATGAGAAAGTTTATCCTATTTTTAGGCATGCCCTTGCTGTGCCTTGGCGTAGCGTATGGGCAAACTTCCGTACAAGGCATCGTGACGGACTCGATCTCCGGCGAGCCCCTTCCCTACGTCTCCATCTTGGTAAAGGGAACGACTACCGGCTCCGTCACTGACGAGGCAGGCCGTTTTGCCTTCGCCGTCCCTGCCTCCTCCGCTACGCTCGAGATCTCCTACATGGGCTACCGGACGAAGGAACTGCACCTCTCGCCCCGTCGCTTACGAGATCTCCGCGTGCAGCTGGCGCCGACCGAAATCACCCTTACGGACGTCGTCATCAAGCCGGGCAAAGAAAAGTATCGGAAGAAGGACAACCCGGCAGTCCGATTTGTGAAGCAAGTCATCGCCTCGCGCGGAGCCAACGATCCCCGCAACCACGACTATTTCCAGTACGATCAGTACGAGAAGATGGTCATCGCCTTAAACGACTACAAGCCCAAAGAGAAGAAGGAAAAGCCCGGTAAGTTCGACTTCGTCGAGGAATACGTAGATACGCTCGACGCCGGCACGACGATCCTCCCGGTATCTGAGAAGGAACGCATCGAGACCGTCTATTACCGCCGGGAGCCGCATGCGGAGCGGCGCGTCGTCCGGGGCTCAAAGTCTTCTGGCGTCGACGATGTCCTCTCGCGCGACGGTGTGCAGCAATTCCTGGGCGAAGTCTTTCGGGAAGTCGACATCTTCCAGAACAATATCCCGCTCTTTCTGCAGCGCTTCGTCAGCCCCTTATCGGATATCGGGCCGAACTTCTACAAGTATTACCTGCTCGATACGCTCGAGGTGAATGGGCAGCACTGTGTCGACCTGGGCTTCGTTCCCTTTGTCTCCGAATCCTTCGGCTTTACGGGCCATCTGTATGTTACGCTCGACTCCACCTTCTTCGTCCAGAAGGCCGTGCTGAACGTTCCGAAGGACATCAACCTCAACTTCGTATCTCGCATGAAGATCGAGCAGACCTTCCAACGGACTCCTGACGGCACGCGCCTCATCACAAAGGATGATATCGACGTGAACTTCAAGCTCAGCGAAAAGTCTAAAGGTATGTACGCCCGCCGCTTGAACGTATATAGCCACCATGCCTTTACGGTCCCCGGCGCCGAGGCCTTAGCAGCCTTCGACGACCCCGCCCCGACCCTCATCCAGAAAGATGCCTACCGCCGGAAGGAAGAGTTCTGGGCAGAAAACCGGCCCAACGAGGCGAAGAAACGGAACCCTAAGTCCGTGGCCGAGCTGATGTCCCGTCTCCGCTCCATCCCCGTCTTTGCGATTACGGAGAAAGTTATCGGCACGATGATCTCCGGATACATACCGACCCACCGCGAGCCGGATAAGAATAAATTCGAACTTGGGCCGATGAACTCGACCATTAGCGGAAACACCATCGAAGGCGCCCGGTTCCGCCTGGGCGGCGCTACGACTCCCCAGCTCCACCGCCGCCTATTCGCCGACGGCTACCTGGCGTACGGCACGCGCGACCGTAAGCTGAAGTACGATGCCGCCATCGAGTACTCCTTTACGGACCGTAAGCAGTACCTCCGCGAGTTCCCCCGACACTCCCTCCGCTTCGAATATATGTATGATTTGAACAAACTCGGCCAGCACTACCTCTACACCAGCAAAGACAACGTCCTCCTCTCCATCCGCCGGCAGAAGGATACGCGCGCGACCTACCTCCGCAACGCCGAGCTTACTTATCTTCGTGAGCATTACAACGGCATCTCCTACGGGGCCGTCCTCCGCCACCTCCGCGAGTATGCGACGCCCTGGGCCGAATTTAACCGCTTCGACATGCAGGGGAACCCGTCGCCCGTTCCGCATTACGACATGACCGAGCTCGAGCTCAATTTCCGCTACGGACATAACGAGAAGTTTTACCAGACCCGTACCTCCCGCATCCCCATCACGTTCGACGCCTGGGTCTTTAACGTCTCGCACACGATGGCAAAGAAAGGATTCCTCGGCTCCGACTACAACTACCAGCGGACCGAACTGGGCCTCCAGAAGCGCTTCTGGTTTTCGGCCTTTGGCTACTTGGATGCGATCGTAAAGGCCGGTAAGGTCTGGACCGCCGTCCCCTACCCACTCCTCATTTTGCCCAACGCGAACCTCTCGTACACCATCCAGGCAGAAAGCTATACGAACATGAATGCGCTTGAATTCATTAATGACGAGTACGCCTCCTGGGATCTCACGTACTATATGAACGGCCTTCTGCTCAACCGCCTGCCTTTGATACGAAAGCTCAAATGGCGCGAAGTGATCTGCTTCCGCGGACTTTGGGGGCACCTGACGGAGAAAAACGATCCGGCCTGCCGCGCCGACGGGTTGTACGAATTCCCCGAACATACGTACCGCCTCGGCCGGACCCCATATATGGAAGCCAGCGTCGGGATCGAGAATATCTTTAAATTCATGCGGCTCGACTATGTCTGGCGACTAAACTATCTGGACAACCTGGGGATCCAGCGGCGCGGAGTGCGCTGTACGATGCGGATAAACTTTTAAGTCCGCCAGTTCTTCCTGTCCTGCCTGATAGCTTATCATGACAAAAAGCTCCCCGCCTCCTGGGGAGCTTTTTTGTTTCTCTGGGGGGCATGTTCAATCTTTCAGGAAAGATTTTCTCCTACAACTTGTCGATCCAAGTGAAACTTGCCTTCTGCAAATCTTCCCGGAACGAACGGTCCGGGCGGAAGACCAAGTTGATCTGCTTGATCTGACCTAAAGAGACGTCCTTCTTCTCGTCGACCCCCTCGCTGGCGAACGAGAGGCTGAAACTGCCCCAATTGCCCAGCTTCACCGTCTCGCCCATAAGGAGGCGTTTGAGCAACACGTTTCGTAGTTGGCGGAGTACCATCATCGCCTCCGACGGATTCAAGGTAGTCCCCTCGGCGATATCGAAGGCTACCTGGTCTTCACTGGACTGCGCCGCGCGCATCTGCGTAACGTACCATTTCTTCGGACCTTTCGGGTCCAACGGATTCATTCGTTGAATCGGTTTAATCAATATGGACATCTTAATGACATTTAAGGATAAGACAAACTACATTTCCAGCCGTAAAGATAGGAACTTCCAGTCGAACCGCCAAACATTTCCATAAAAATCTACGACTTCCCCCAGAAGAAACAAAAAATCCCACCAGAAACGACCCAACCCCCCGACCAGACACGCCAATTCACTCCTACGTAGGAATGCAATATGCTTCTACGTAGGAATAAAATCATTCCTACGTAGGAAGGTTATACACTTCTACGTAGGAATGAAATGATGTATCTGGAGGAAGTTACAGACCGGACAGGAAGTATCCGCCGGTTAATAGAAATAAGGCCAGACAGCCTCCGGGAGGAAGAAACGGACGTCTCGGCCCGAGGCGATGGATTCCCGGATAAAGGTCGACGAGACCTCCAGCTCGGGGGCATCGACTATCTGCACATGCGGGTGCGGCGGGATGCGGTCGAGCGGATAGCCCTTTCGGGGATAAACCAGGAGCGAATACTGGGAAAGGATCTCCTCGGATGACTTCCAGCGGTCGAACCGGAGCCAATTATCCGCCCCGACGATCAGGTGGAACCGGCAGCCAGGACAGGAAGCCGACAGCGCCCGGAGCGTATCAATCGTGTAAGAGGGCTTGGGGAGGCGAAACTCGATATCGCACGAGCGGAAACGGGGATACGGACGGATCGCCGCCTCCACCATTTCGAGCCGACGGGCATCCGGCATGAGGTCGGCGTTTACTTTCCAAGGATTCTGTGGCGTCACCACGAACCATAGCTCGTCCAGTCCGGTAAACTCGACGAGCCAGTTCGCAAGGGCCAAATGCCCGATATGGATGGGATTGAAGGAGCCTGCGTAGAGGCCTATTTGACGGTGCGGTGCGAGCGGATCCATTGTACGATGTTGACGATTTGCACGCCCGTAACGAGCCCCGTAGCGACCATGACGGTCGCGTCGCCCTTTACGCAAGCCCAGATGAAGACGGCCAGAGCGGCCAGTGCGATGATAAGGAAAGTCGCGAACCACCGACGGGAAAGGACGGCGCGCGGCTTCATACGTGTAGAAAGTTTTGAATGCAACGGAGCGCTTCGGCTTCGGCACGGGCCAGGTCGTCGTTCACGATGACGACGTCGAAGCGTGGGGAGAAACTCAGTTCGTACTGCGCTTTGGCCAGGCGGCTTTCGATGACGTCGGGAGCGTCCGTTCCGCGGGACTCGAGTCGGCGGCGCAGTTCGTCGATGCTGGGCGGCTGGATGAAGACGGAGAGCGCCCGGGAGCCGTAGAATTGCTTGATATTACAACCGCCCACGACGTCCACGTCGAAGATGACGTTATCTCCGGAGGCGAGGATGCGCTCGACCTCACTCTTCAACGTCCCGTAATACTTGTCCTTATAGACCTCCTCGTATTCCAGGAAATCGCCCGCCTCGATGCGCTGGCGGAATTCTTCGGGCGAGAGGAAATAATACTCCCGGCCGTTCTGTTCCTCGCCCCGGGGCGCGCGGCTGGTAGCCGAGATGGAGAATTTGAGCCGGAGCCCTTGGTTCAATAAATAGTTGATGATGGTCGACTTCCCCGAACCGGAGGGAGCCGAGAAGATTACCAGTTTTCCTGACATATTACAACACATTAAGCACTTGTTCCTTCACTTGTTCCAGTTCGTCTTTCATACGAACTACGATTTTCTGCATCTCGGCGTGGTTGCTCTTCGAACCTAAAGTATTAATTTCCCTGCCCATTTCCTGCGCTATGAAGCCGAGCTTCTTTCCTTGGCCTTGTGCGGACTCCATCGTCTCGAGGAAGTAACGGAGGTGGTTGTCGAGTCGGTTTTTCTCCTCGTTCACGTCCAGTTTCTCGATATAATAGATCAGTTCCTGTTCGAAGCGGTTTCGGTCGAAGTCTACGTTGCCGAGCTTTTCGATATTTTCCAAGATGCGGGATTTTATCTTCTCGATACGCTCTTTCTCATACGGCTCGACCTCACGGAGCAACGCGGCGATATTGTCGATCTTCTGCTTGAAAAGGGAGTAGAGCATGGCGCCCTCCTGTGTACGGAATTCGACGACCTGGAGGATGGCGCTGTCGATAGCCGTCCGGACCACCTCCCACTCCTGCTCGTCCGCCTCGACGGCTTCGGTCGAGATGACCTCCGGCATGCGGAGGAGGCCCTGTAGCCCTGCCCAATCGGTCGGCATAGGGATGCCCAACTTGCCGGAGAGTTCCTGCAGTTGGTTGTAATAATAGATGAACATATCTTGGTTGATTTGTGCGGAAGAGCTCTTCCCGATATCCTCAATATAGATGGTGAAATCTACCTTTCCGCGCTCCAGCTTCTGCAGAAGGAGGCTTCGGACGGCCATCTCCTTTTCCTTGTAGATTGAGGGGATGCGCGTGGAGAGATCCAGTTGTTTGCTGTTGAGCGCCTTTATTTCGACGGTTACCTTTTTGGAGGGAAGTTCGGCGGTAACCTTACCGAACCCTGTCATCGATTGTATCATGTCTCAAAAAAATTTGCACAAAGATAGTGCTTTTATCTGTATTATCGCTCACTCTTTACTGGGCAATCCAGTTTTTATTATGGACGAAGGTGTTCGGTTGCTCGTAAGAGAGCTGCTGGAGGTCCGGTATCTGCAGGGTGAAAGTTCGTCCTCCCGTCAGGAGTTTCCGGTCACGAAGCCACGGATTGAACCGCTTCAAGTCGGCGTATGTTACGTCATGTTGCCGGGCAAAAGCGGCCAAGTCTGCGATATCGCCCTGAACCGTCACCGGATGGCTCACGAGCGGCTTGTAGAGATCCCGTGCCCGAATGACGAACCCGTACTTATACGGATTCTCGAAGATCAGCTTCATGGCGAGGATGCGATATACGTAGCGCGTCGTCTCCTCCACTAACCATAGATCCATCGAACGGTCGACCTGCTGCCGGTCCAGCTCACGGGAGATCCGGCCCATCCCGGCGTTATAAGAGGCAGCTACCGAAGTCCAATCCCCATACTTCGAGTAGGCTTTCTTGAGGTATCGGCAAGCGGCCTCGGTCGATTTCGCGACGTGGCACCGTTCGTCTACCGTCGAAGTGATGGTCAATCCATATTCCCTTCCCGTCGACTCGAGCAATTGCCACATGCCTACTGCCTTAGCGGGCGATTGGATGCGCGGGTCGAGATGGCTTTCGATCACAGCCAAGTACTTGAAATCGTCCGGAATGCCATTCGCCTTCAATATCGGTTCAATGATGGGGAAATACTGATTAGCCCGCTTGAGGGCGAGCATCGTCGTCGCATGCAAATAGGAAAAGGAAGCCAACTCGCGGTCGATGCCTTCGTGCATGTTATAGCGCGTCAAATCGACCAGCTTCCCACAAAAGGAAACCGTCTTGGGCACTTCGGGCGTCATGATCATCGAAGGGACCACCGGCTTTTCGCGGGCGATCTTCTTCGCGTCATCCGAACAGACGGAAATGGCCGCCAGTCCCATCAACCCCAAGAAGGCGGAGAGTGTAAGTATTTGTCTTTTCATGTCTTTTTGTCTGCTATGTAAGTTTATTCGGTTACTTCGCCTCCGCCCATGTCGTCACCGGAAGATTCGAAGTTCCGCTCGCGTTTGCCACGCAAGATGTTAATGTCTCCTTTGAGTTTGTAATGCCGTCCGTCGGAACCTTCCGCCTCGATGACATAAAAGTAAACGCCCGGAAGGACAAGTTTCCCGTTCTTCTTCCCGTCCCAACCTTGTGCGGGATTCGTCCAGTGGTAAATCTGTTGCCCCCACCGGTTGAATATCCAGCAGGAGAAACGCACCAACGACTTGTATGCCACGCGGAACTCATCGTTCACACCCGGCGTCGTACCCGGCGAAAAGGCGTTCGGGACATCCAAGAAGGATTCGGCCACATCGAGCGCGAACGACATGCTTTGGTAGCAATTGCCCGTCCGGTCGCTCACTTCAATCATGGCAGTATATTGCCCGAACTCGGTAAAGGTGTATTCCACTTCCGGATCAGTAAAGCGTATCAAGGGATTGTCTTCTCCATCTTCATTGCGATAGATCTTCCAGACGTAGAGCGAGGCGACGGGGTCGTTGGCATACGCCGTGAAGCGGACCGTGGCTGGGGCGGAGAGCTGCCCTTCGCCCGTAGTTGCCATATTGCCGGCTATCTCTTGGAAGACTGTCGTATCGGCTTCGAGGGCAATCATCGAGGTCTCGTAATAACCGATCGTCGCGCTTTGCGGTTGCCCGAAGTGCGCGGCATATTGGTCTCCCGTGAGGACGATGTCCGTATCGACGAAGACCGAATCGATGGCCTCGCGGAACGGGTTGTCGGTCTGCACCGTCCGGCGGACTTCCCGGAAGAGCTGCCCCTCTTCGTCCCATTCCAACGTATTGAAAGAGACTTCAAACTCCCGCGCGAGCGTCCGGCTCAGCCCATTCGTCGGATAATAATAGCGGAGGTTATCCATCTCCGCGCTCGATTGCAGCAATACACCCGAGCAGGAACTATTCTCCGACACGGCCACATTCTCGAACCGAACGGGATGTTTCGCATAATCAATGATCCATATATAATAGGAAGAAGAGACGCCCTCGTCGACATAATAACCATATCCGTCCTCGACGTGCGAGAGCGTGGAGGTCGTCCCGTTTTGGGTCGATTCTACCGGTTCGGAATCTCCTAAGCGGCTGGTCTTGTAGCGATACCATTGGTGCTGGGAAGAGGAGGAGGTGTAGCTTATCGTCACGTTTTCTACCCCGTTCACGACATAGACCTTCAGCTTGTATGCCGTCTCGTCGGCCGCCAGCATCGGTTCGCCCGTCCCGCCCCGCACCACGTATTGTTGGGCCAAAGCCGAGCACATTCCCGCCAGCCAGCATCCTAATATACAAAAGAATCGTATGATTTGCTTCATATCCTATGCTTAAATCGTCTTACAAAAATACGGAAAAATGGGTAAAATATTGCCTTCCGCGCTGAAAATGCCTTGAAAAACCTTCCGATTATAATTATGAAGGGAAGAAAAGACGGCGTGAACGGGTTCTTTCTCCGTTATCCTTTCCCTTTTTCTTCCCGGAAAGCTTGGCAGAAGGTGGTCATCAGGAAAATACATAAGCCCAATACGCCGACCACGAGGTAGGCTTGGCTCATATCGAATGCCTTCGACACGGCACCAATCAACAAGGGTGCGACCAGCGAACCGATGAAGCTGATACTCGAAAGGATGCTGAGCGCGATGCCCACGGGCGTATGGGACTTGGCGCCTACGAGGCTATAAATCGTCGGGACGACGCACGAAATGCCCAGCCCTACGAGCATGAACCCAAGCGAGTTCACCATCACTTTCAGGGCAAGAGACTCGAACGCGTTTCCCAGCAAGGCAGTCGTAAAGAAGCCTACGAAGATAAACGCGCCCGCCAACTGCAGGACGTGTTGCTTTCCTAATTGGCGATAGGCCCAATTGGCCAGGAACCTTCCGGCCGTCATCATGACCATAAAGACGAGGAATCCGATCTGAAGGGATTTAGGCATCTGGAGGACCGACTCGAAGTAAAGCCCGCTCCAATCGAACATCGCGCTTTCCACGACCAGACCAAACAACCCCACCACGCCAAACTGGATGAGCAACAGCTCCGGCTTGCGGATAAATTGCCACAGGGCCGAGGGCTCGCGCGATGGCTTCGGTTGCTCCACTTGGGCATATTGTTGCTGCCGGTCTTCTTGCAAATAATTCCGCCCCAGCCATACGATACCTATAATAATAAGCGCCGAAAGGAGAAAATGCACAAAAGGCGTTACATTATAAAGGATCATCACGAAGCCCAGCAACGCGCCGAGGCAAGCCGCCAAGCTCCATCCCGCGTGAAACGAGGCCATGATCGTCCGCCCATAAATCCTTTCAATGACAATGCCTTGGGTATTCAGGGAGATGTCGCACAGGTTCCAGAAGACGCCAAAGCTGAACAAGCAGGCGCCCAACGCGTAAATAGACGACACCGCCCCGATGGCAAAGAGCGAAAGCGCATAGCCGACGACGCTCGCCTGCACCATCGTCCGGCTCCCCAGGCGCGAGACCAAATAGCCCGCCAGCGGGATGGCCACGAACTTCCCGACCGGAATCAGGAACAACACCAATCCCCAATAGAACACATCCTCGATGGCGAAGGTCGCCTTCACATCCGGGATGCGGCTGGCCCAGCTCGAGAAGCAAAGCCCCTGCGCCAGGAAACAGCCCCACACGGCCGCCCGCATCCGCCCTTTCGATTGCTTTATTTCTTCTTTCTCCATGCTTGTTTGTTTGATTCGAGTGCAAAGGTAAAGAGAAAAATCTGTATATTTGTCCAGA
This sequence comes from uncultured Parabacteroides sp., assembly GCA_944325335.1. Taxonomy (GTDB): domain Bacteria; phylum Bacteroidota; class Bacteroidia; order Bacteroidales; family Tannerellaceae; genus Parabacteroides. The sequence goes on from CALUZR010000006.1 coordinate 19,424, forward strand.
AATTTTCAAAAGTCTGAATCAAGATATGACACGTATGGATTATGGATATGTAAAAGTGGCCGCCGCGGTGCCTCAGGTACAGGTGGCCGATTGTTTTTATAATATAGAACAAATCGAACGGTTGATGCGCCGGGCGGCCGACAAGGGCGTACAAGTGCTGGTCTTCCCAGAGCTTTGCATCACGGGATATACTTGCCAGGACCTGTTCCTGCAGGATACGTTGCTTTCGAACGCCGAAGAGGCGCTGCTGCAATTGGTGCACGAGACGGAGGATTTGCCCGTCCTCACCTTCGTAGGGTTGCCGCTCCGCGCTGCGAACCAGTTGTTCAACGCGGCGGTGGCCATCCAATCGGGGGAAATCATCGGGGTGGTGCCGAAGATGTACCTCCCGAACTACCGGGAATACCAGGAGCAGCGCTGGTTCACGTCGTCGGAACGCCAGTTGGAAGACTTGGTGTACATCGGCGAAGACCCTTATCCCATGCACCGGCAATTCATCTTCAACGCCGAGCGGGTGGCCGTGGCGGTCGATATTTGTGAAGACCTGTGGATGCCGATTCCGCCCAGTACCTCGATGACAATGGCAGGGGCCGATATCATCGTCAACCTTTCGGCCAGCAACGAGACCATTGGCAAACAGGCCTACCGCCGCCAGTTGGTAGCCCAGCAATCGGGGCGTTGCCTCTGCGGGTATGTGTATGCCTCCAGCGGATTCGGCGAATCGACCACCGACCTGGTGTATGCCGGGAGCGCGATGATTGCCGAGAATGGCGTGATGCTGGCCGAATCCGAACGCTTCTCGCTGGAGGAGCAACTGGTGATTGCCGATATCGACGTGGAATACCTCCGCCACGACCGATTGATGAAGAACCAATTCTCTTACCAACCCAAAGAGAAGGATACGGACCTCAACATCCATCTCCCGTTCGACGTTCCGGAGTATCGCCGGGAAGAGGCCAACCGCCTCGCGCGCGCCATCGACCCGCATCCGTTCGTCCCCAGCGGCTCGGCCCTGCGCGAACGGTGCGAAGAGATTTTCCAGATACAAACCTGCGGATTGGCCAAGCGCTTGAAGCATACCCATGCGAAGACAGCCGTGGTGGGGATTTCCGGCGGATTGGATTCGACGCTGGCGCTGCTGGTGACGGTCCGCGCCTTCGATTTGCTCCAGATTCCCCGCGAGCGGATCATCGGCATCACCATGCCCGGCTTCGGGACGACCGACCGCACCTACCAGAACGCCGTCGGACTGATCCGTTCCCTCGGCGTCACGTTCCGCGAGATTTCCATCCGCGAGGCCTGCCTGCAGCATTTCCAAGACATCCACCATAACCCGGAGGTGCACGACGTGACCTACGAGAACAGCCAGGCGCGCGAACGGACCCAAATCCTCATGGACGTGGCCAACCAGGAGGGCGGACTGGTCATCGGGACGGGCGACCTCTCGGAATTGGCGCTCGGCTGGGCGACGTACAACGGCGACCACATGTCGATGTATGCCGTGAACTGCAGCATTCCCAAGACGTTGGTGAAATACCTGGTCGAATGGGTGGCGCGGCACCAGATGGACGAAGAGACGCGCCGCATCCTGCTCGACATCATCGACACGCCCATCAGTCCCGAGCTGATCCCGGCAGACGAACAGGGAAACATCCAGCAAAAGACGGAAGACCTCGTGGGCCCCTACGAGCTGCACGATTTCTTCCTCTACCACTTCCTGCGCTACGGCGCACGTCCGGCCAAGATCTATTACCTGGCCTGCCAAGCCTTTAGGAAACAGTACGACGAGAAGACGATCAAACGATGGCTCCGCACCTTCTTCGTCCGCTTCTTCCAGCAGCAGTTCAAACGCAGTTGCCTGCCCGACGGACCGAAAGTAGGCAGCGTGAGCCTCTCGCCCCGCGGAGATTGGCGCATGCCGAGCGACGCTTCCGCCGCCCTCTGGCTTTCGGAGATTGATTTGCTTATTGAATGAAAAATACCCCGGAAATAATACTACCGCCGCTGAGATTATTTCCGGAGGGCCGGAAATGGTGCTACCGTCCGTAAGATTGCTTCCGGGGGGTCGGAAATGCTCCCACGACTGGAATTGGGCTGTTCCGGAGGCCCGGAAATAATGCCAGCGCCCGTGGGATTATTTCCGGGGGTCCGGAAACGCTCCCACGACTGGAATCGGACTGTTCCGGAGGCCCGGAAATAATAATAGCGTCCGTGGGATTATTTCCGGGGGTCAAAATATAATCGTAGGTACGGCAGCATTATATCCGGGATTTCAAAGATACCCTCCAGTTGCATGCGGTTTGTTATTATGCAAAAAAGGCCGCCTCCTTCATCCAGGAAGCAGCCTCTCATTTATTCAGAATTCGTCAGTCGGATTCAGGCGTTATTCCTTATCCCACCAAACGCGTCCGTACTCGTTGTCCAGCGCGCCAAAGGCAGGGTCTTTCTCCATGTCTTCGAAACGCTTGATTTCGTTGGCGTAGTTTTCAGAGCCTTCGACCGGCATGCTGAACTTGTTGCGGCGCGGCACCCGTTGCAGCTCGCCATAGACGTAGATCGGCTCCCAGGTGATGAGCGTCGATTCCGTGCTGGGATAATCCACGCGCTTGTACATCGCCCACGATTCGTTGTTGTTCTTGTAATGCTCCACGTAGCTTTGGCAGTAGATCTGCTCTTTTGCCATTGCGGGATTCCAAGCGATGCCCTCTTGTGTCATGAAGGTATCGATTTCTTCGTCGGACACTTCCATATCGTCCTCGTTCTCGATCTGGATTTGGCAATATTGCGCCATTTCGCTCCATTGCTTGATGGAAGCGCGCACGCCCTCTTCGTACCATTCTTGGGCCGATTTGATGTTCGACACGCCTTCCAACGTGAATTCGGCCGCCATGAAGCAGAAGTCCGCATACGTGACCAAAGGCACCCAGCCGCCTGCGCTTCCGTTATCCTGCGCGCCCTTCCAGAGGCGGGTCTGCGGGATGTTCATCGGGCGCATGTCGATGTCGTCCAAATAGCGGGACGTACGGCAGACGTCGCTTGCCTGGCCATCGTAGCTGACCGTACCGCCTTCCCAACGGGTGAGGTCGGTCGGGATGTAAGTGGCTTCCGTCGTCGTCGAGAGGGCATTGAAGGCAGCCACGTTCTCCGGCGTCAGGTTGTTGATTTGGAAGAAGAGGCGCTTGCGCGGGTCGTTATATTTCTTCAAATAGCCCATGAAGGCTACCGAAGCGCGGTCCATATCGACTACCGAATGCCAGTCGCCCTGCGTCGTCCAATAGTTGTCGAAATAAAGGATGAAGCTATCTTCCGTCCCTTCGAAGATATTCCCGGAGTTCAACACCTCGGAAGCGATCTGCGTAGCCAATTCGGGTTTCTGCTTCCAGAGGCGGAGCGCCAGGCGCAGGCGGATGGCATTGGCCGCTTTCGCCCATTTCTTGGCATCGCCATTATAGGCCACGTCGTAGTGCACCATGCTTTTCTGGTTCGGCAACGTGCCCAACGTAGCGGCGGCCTCTTTCAATTCGTCGTTCCAGATGGTGCACAATTCCTCTTGGGTTTGGAAAGCCGGTTCCAAGGCTTCCGAATCGCCCCGGCGTGTTCCCCATCCATCCGAATAAACCAACGAACCGTATGTATCGGACGTTTGGATGCCCTTCGTAATCAACAGGACGCGGGCCGCTTGGATCAAATCCGTATAAGACTCGGCCTCGTCTGCCAAATTCTGTTCCACATAATAAGGAATATGGACGGCATATTTCCCGACCGTGTTGTAATCATTATACAATGCATCGCCAAAGCCGGCGCAATCGGTAAAGTTGGTCGTACTGTAGCCCCAAATACCGGTGCAATATTGCATCCAGCGGAGCTTGCAAGCATACGAGTCGGCCCAAGCCTCGCCCGCGGTATACATGGCATTTTCTACCTCGTAGAGGAAGATAACCGGATCCACTTCATAAACCGTGTCCGGGCTTTTGTTGATTTCCACAAAATCGGCATCGCAAGAAGAGAAAGTGCCCACAGATGCCAATAAAGCCAATATCTGATATTTTATATTTTTCATTTTAAATAGGAATTTAATAGATTAGAATGAAACGTTTACGCTAAATCCGACATTACGCGAGAAGACAGCACCACCGCTTTCCAAATATTCGGAACTGTAGGTCGTATTCAAACCTTCCGGGTGGATATTGTCGGGCAAACTATTGTAAAGATAACCCACGTTGCGGATAATCAGACCCACATTCAGATTCTGGATGAAGGCTTTCTGGGTCCATTTCTTCGGCACTTGCCAATAGAGGGACAATTCACGCAAAGCGATCCAAGAGCATTCGTGGATACCTTCTTCGCGGATACCGCCAGACCAACCATAGACGTTATCATAATACTTGTAGGCAGACAAAGGTTCAACCAAACCTTGCTCGTAAGCCTGCTGGTAGCTCATACCGGATACGTCTTGTCCGCCGATGACAGAACCATCCTGGAAGACGCCTTCCGGAATAATACCATCATGCACCACGCGGCCTGTGCCATCGGTCAAGGTACGGTCTAAACCGCCATATTGCGTATCACGTCCAGCCAACGAAGAGGCGATGTTACCGGAGTTCATACCATAATAGTAACTACCCGAGAAGATATCGCCACCAAAGCGCGCATCGATCACGGCATTGAAGGTAATGCCCTTCCAGCTAACCGAAGTCGTAGCGCCCCACAAGAACTTAGGCTGCAACGAACCGATCTTCACACTCTCATTCGAACGGATGTATGAACCATCGGCATTCAGGAGCTTTTCGCCCTTCTCATTCCGCTTATAGCCATAGGAAGTATAAATATCACCATACGAGCCGCCTACCGTAGCGTATGCTTGCGTATCGACGCCACCTCCTTTCAGTTTGTACATTTCCACGCCGTCGGCCAACTCGATAATCTTATTGCGGTTGCGCGTCAAGTTGAACGACAAATCCCAGTGCCAGTCTTTTGTCTGGATCGGCGTAGCCGTTACCAAGAGCTCGATACCTTGGTTCTGGATATTACCTGCATTGATCCAACGGGAACTTACGCCCGATTCTGCGGCAACCGGCAAGCTGAGGATTTGGTTCTTGGTGTTGGTCTTGTACCAAGCGAAGTCAAATCCAATCCGGTTGTTGATGAAGCGCATGTCCAAACCTAACTCGATCGCGTGCTGTTTCTCCGGTTTCAAGTTCAGGTTCGGCAGTTCATCTTTGTCGAATTTATAGTATGGATAGGTCGAACCATCGAAGTAATTGTCGAAGGTGTTATCGAACATGTAATAGCCTGTACCGGTCGTCACGTAAGGATTACAGTCACGACCTACGACAGCATACGAGGCTCTCAATTTACCGAATGACATGAAGTCCGGCATCACGTCCCGCAAGTCGTCGACAAACAACCACGAACCGCCCACCGAAGGATAGAAATAAGAGGTCTGCCCCGTCCCGTTGTCATAAATCAGGGCTGAGGACCAGTCGTTACGTCCGGTCACATCCAGGAAGTAGACACCCTGGTAGTCCATGTTGACGAATGCGTAGACCGAGTTGATCCGCTTCTTATTCGTATCGTAGCGCACATCGGTCGTCGCCTTCTGAACTGAGTTTGTCATGTCGAACAAGCCCGGAACGGTTAATCCGTTCTGCGATTCGGAGTTGTGGTATCCTTCGCGCGTGTCCCATTGCTCGACCGCAACTGATCCGCTGATGTTGAAGTCGCCGAAAGAGTGTTGTGCGGTCAACATTCCTGTGATCTTATATTGGTCCTTCTTGTTCTCATGGATCTTGTAGGCGGCTCCATCGTAGTTGCTGGCGCCCGTGGCCATAATCTTCGATTCGTTCGTCGTGTAGAGCTTGTAGATATCTCCCTTTACCTTCAGCGACAACCAATCGAGGAGCTTAAAGTCTAAGTTCAAGTAGGCGCGCATGCTCATCTCATCTTGCGTATATTTGTTCTCCAAGTAGTCGTAGAGGGTTTTGGAGTAGCCGTACGGGTCCTGCGAATTATAGCCGTCGCCCGCCGGGCTGATGTAACGCCGGTCTTGTAACCAATAGTTGGTATCATAATCACGAGCCACGCTATACATGAAGTCGTAGATAGGAGATCCGTCGCCACCCTGGATCGTCGGGTTCTGGGTCGATGATTCGATATATGAGAATCCTCCGTCGGCTTTCAACCGTTCGCTGATGTCGTGCGATGCGTTTAAGCTGAACGAGTTTCGCTTAAATTCATTATTGAACGTCAAGCCCTCCGAATTGAGGTTTGAGTAGGAGAAGCGGAACGCGCTCTTTTCTCCCCCGCCCTGCAAAGCGACGTTGGTGTTCATGTAATGCCCTGTCTGGTACAGGTTCTTCAGGTTGTCTTCCTTGGCAGAATAGATCATCTCCTGTCCGTCGACGTAAAACGTCTTTCCATCGAAGCGCGGACCGAAGCTGCGTCCTGCGGAAGTGTAGCGGTTTTCCGTCCCGTCGGAGTTGAGCGCCCATACGGGTGAAGATCCGGTTCCGTACTCATTCTGCATATCGGGATAGGCGTAGATCTTTTCCCACGTCTGCGTATGAGAGACCGAGATGCCCAGGCCCTCGCCTTTGCGTCCTTTCTTTGTGGTGATGAGGATCACACCATTGGCCGCCCGCGATCCATAGAGGGCTGTAGCGGCTGCTCCTTTCAGGACAGACATCGACTCGAAGTCGTCCGCGTTCAAGTTCTTGAGGTCGTTACCCCAGTCTTGCCCTTGTCCCGTCTTGGTCACCTCGTTGTCGATGATGATTCCATCAATGACGAAGATCGGCTGGTTATTACCGTCCAACGACGTGTTACCGCGGATGATGATGCGTTGTGAGGATTGAGGTCCCGAGTTTCCCATGTTGATCTGGACGCCGGCTACCTTTCCTTGCAATCCGTTGATAGGATTCGGCGAGTTGACCTTCGCGATGTCCTCACCGCTCAGTTCCGTCATGGCATAACCCAGCGACTTCTCCGAGCGTTTCATTCCTAAGGCAGTCACCACGAGCTCGTCGAGAGCTTGCGAATCTTCCACCAGCTTCACCTTAATGACTCCTTGGCCTGTGTACTTGATCTCCTGCGTTTTGTATCCTACGTAAGATACTTGCAAGATCTGTCCTGCCTTTACTCCGCTCAGCGTGAACTTACCGTCCAGGTCGGTGATGATTCCGTTTGTCGTCCCTTTGACAATCACAGAAGCTCCCGTAACCGGCCCTAAGGCATCTTCTACTACTCCTGTCACCTCGCCGCTTTGCTGCGTAATCTCTGTAGCTCTCGGCTCTATGGCATCTGCGTTAGCAAATGAAGGAAGCATGGCCGCTCCCGCAACAAGAGCCAATCCGATCGGTTTAAATCTTCTTGACATACTTCTAATAATACTGTTTTTAAATGGTATAAAAAAATGTTTCTCCCTGTTCGTTGAATTCACTCCGACGTAGTCTTGGTAGGACTACGTCAGCATTTATCCGTAGAACAATGCAAAGGTATGGATTTTTTTATAAAGAGAAACTTTTTCGGATATAAATTTTAAACTAAGTATAAATTAAGAAATCCAGCCGCCCGTTTCCCTTGCTCTTTGTCAATCTTTCTGGAGAAAAAGTACAAGTCCTACTAAAACTTTCCCCACTTTTTAAGGTAGAATAAATTAAAAAAAGGAGAACTCCCCGCGGAGCCCTCCTTTTCTATACCTATATTATATAGGAAACGCCGGTCATCGCTTCGGGATGTCGACACTCTCCTCCTGCTTACCGAGCAAATGCTTCGAGAAGTAATCCACCATGCGCCAATAGAAGTATTCGTCCATGTCGCCGAATCCGTGCCGTTGCTGCGGCAGGATGAGCATGTCGAACCGTTTGTTCGCGCGGATGAGGGCGTCCACAACCCGCAGCGTATTCCCCGGGTGGACGTTGTTGTCGATATCGCCATGGACGAGCATCAGATGCCCTTTGAGCTGCCGGGCGATCTCTTCGTTCGTCTTGATACTATACAGGAAAGTCGTGTCGCCTTCCGCAGTGACCTGTTCCTTCACCCCGTGGTGCGTTTCGCTCCACCAGCGGTTGTAAATCCGGTTGTCATGATTTCCGGCACAAGAGACTGCGGTCTTGAAGAAGTCGGGATACTGGAGGATCGCCGCCGTCGACATGAACCCTCCGCCGGAGTGTCCGTGGATACCCACCCGGTTGATATCGATGAACTTGTAGCGGTTTGCTAATTGCTCAATGGCTGCCTTCTGATCGGCCAATCCATAGTCCCGTAAGTTCCCGTATCCGTAGTTATGATACCACTTCGAGCGACTCGGATGGCCTCCGCGGTTCCCTACAGTCACGACGATGAACCCTGCCTGTGCCAACCGGTCGGTCCGTACGCTCATGCGGGTGAAGGGATACACAGTAGCCTCTACCTGCGGCCCCGGATAGACGTAGTCGATTACGGGGTAAACTTTCGTCGAGTCGAAATCAAACGGTTTATACATCACGCCGAAGAGGTCGGTTACTCCATCCGCCGCCTTGACTTGAAACGGTTCAGGGAATTGGTAGCCGGTGGCGAAGAGTTGGGAGAAATCGCTCTCCTCGAGCGTCATGACTGTCCGTCCCGTCGCGTCGAGCAGGTCGGTCCGCGGGACCGTATTGACGCGCGAGTAGTTGTTTACGATGAAGCGCGCCTCGTCGTCGATAGCGGGCGAATGGAAGAAATTGCCGGAGGTGACGAGCTGTACGCTCCCGCCGTCGAGCCCGACCTTATACAGATGCTCGTAATAAGGGTTCTCCCCTTTTTCGCGTCCGTTTGCGGTAAAATAGACCACTCGTCGCGCCTCGTCCACCTTCAGGATCTGCTCCACATGCCAAGGCCCTTCCGTCAGTTGCCGCTTCAGGTTCCCCTCGCCGTTATATAAGTAAAGATGCGCCCATCCGTCTCGTTCGCTCCAGTGGATCATCTCTTTACCGCCATTCACTAAGGCTAAGGGCCGCACCTCCTGGTAGGTATTCATCCGTTCCTTGATCAGGGGGCGGATGCTGTCTTCTCCTATCGTGTAGGAGCAGATGTCGATACGGTGCAGGTCTCGGCTTGAGCGGGTGACGAAGAACCGCTCCTCATCTCCCAGCCAGATGTTCGGTACCTCATGGGCGTCCCGCTGCTTTTGCATCCGCGGCGTCCTCCCTATAAAAATAGTCTGGTTTTTAAAGGCTTCCGTCTGGATTTCCTTATAGGTATTATTGCTCATATTGAAGAGGTAAAGGTGCTCGACAGGAGCCTCCATCTCGCCCGGCATTTGGTATTTGTAGGTTTCTAAGGTCGGGCGGGGCGACGCCATGCTATTGATCACCCAAAGCTCCTTGACGCGCCGGTCGTCGCTTGTGGTGACGGCAAAATATTTCGAGTCGGGAGACCAGACAAGCCCCCAGACCGGCCGCCGCTTTCCATTGCAGAGCGTGTCGGTGTTCAGCAGACTATAGGGCTGCCCGAACCCGAAGTCCTTCTGCCCGAATGTAGTCAGCTGTGTCTCGACCACCGTACTGTCCTTTTCATCCTTCTTTAGCTTCTCGTAGTCTGCATAGGACATGCGGTAGAGGTTCATATCTTTCGCATAGACCACCGTCTGCTTGTCTGGCGAGATACTTGCCCAGTCGGGATATGTGTCGTCCTTTTTCTTCTCTTCGAGCCACGTCAGCTTCCGGGTGGGATAATCGTAGGAGAAATAGTAGACTTGCTTTTTCGTCCCGTCTTTGTTCAGGACGGAGTCTTTGGGCGCTACCTGCGAGGAGGTGATTTGAAAGGTGAAAGTCCGCCCGTCCGCCTCAGATTCCAGCCGCTCGATCGGGAGCTGCTGGGCGGTAAATGGGTCTTTCATAATCTCCGTCACCTCAGCCGCCAGCCGGTCCAAATTAAATAGCTCGGTCTTCGAACGGGTCGCGGGGTCCACGACGTACCATTTCCTCCCCTCGCTCGTCTTGTACTCGTACCAGAACTTTCTGCCCGTCTGGAACCAGTGCGCGTCAACTGTCGTCGAGAACAACAGGTTCGTCAGTTTCTCTTTTGTGAACTTCTCCGCCTGCACATACCTAGGCAGCCGTTCCGACGTCTGGGCCGCCGCGCCCCCTCCTGCTAAGAAGGCGCAGCAGACATAAAGTAGGATTTTTTTCTTCATCGTTATAAATAAATTATGGTTACTATATTTTAGGGGCAAAGATACAGCTTTTTTCCGAATCTTATACCTTATATATATAGGAATCCTTCAAGAAGGAAAGACGGTTTTAACAGTAGGGAGCCGATGGCCTTCTCTGGTCGGGGAAAAGTACTCCTCCGGTCGAGTCCGCGGACTCCTCCGGTCGAAGCAAATGTTTCCTCCAGTCGAGTCCTTTTGTCCGTCCTTAGGGGCCGTTTCTTTTCTTAGGGAAAATGGATGGATTCCTCCAGTCGGGCTTAACATATTAAACATTATTTAACCATAAAAACTTCCTGAAAAATTTGGAGGAATGAAAAGAAGCCCTTATCTTTGCCACCGTAATAGTAATTTTAACCAACAAATAAAACTAAAGACTATGTCTGTACTAATTAAACCGATTCAGCGGGCGAACCCGGCTGACTTAGACGCACCGAAGAAGTGGTACGTTACGCAAGTGACCATTTCCCAAGTAGATGAAAACCAGATATCCGACGAGATGGCCGAAGGGACTACCCTGGATTCGTCGGAGGCCATGATGGCTTTAAGGCAATTCCGGAAAGTGTTGCTCAAGCACTTGCTTGCGGGCGAGAGTGTGAAGATGGGCAATTGGGGCAGTTTCAGCATCACGTTGACCAGTTCGGGAGTTGATACGAAAGACAAAGTCACGACCAATCTGATCCGCAATGTGAACCTGAACTTCCAGGCGGATAAAGCTTTTAAAGATGAACTTCAGAAGGCAAACTTCGTTTGGGTGAACAAGTTGGCTGGGGAAGTAAATGATGTCATGCCTGCGATCATAAGTGGGCGGGATGGTTCGACCGGTACGGAAAACAGCACCGGGACCCGGGGAAGCGAATACATCCTCAAGGGGACGAACATCCAGCTACTCGATAAGGACGAGGAGCACAAAGCGGCAATCCGCCTCATCAACTCCCTGGACGTCCCGACGGAACCTGAGGTGATATCGACCAACACGCCCGATTTGATCATCTTTACGATCCCTATCGACTTGTCGGAAGGTCCGTATACGCTCGAGATCGAGACCTATTACACCCCTAATGGGATGCTGGACGAGCCGCTGGTAATTACCGCTCCTTTTACTTTGAATCTCATATAAATTAGAAGAGTTGTTTCCTTTTAAGGCTGCGCTGGACTATGGTCCGGGGTGGCCTTTTTTCGTGTCGAGACTACTCCTCCCTCCTGAAAAGGCAAAAGAAAACCGGGCTATCCGGCGGCGAAGCTCACGCTCAGCCCACTGGAAACGCCCGGTTTAAGCAAAGGTATAATACGTTACAATTATTTCTTACTTCTCCATAAAGCTGTCATCTCCTCGAGAGTACGCCCCTTGGTCTCCGGGACGAACCGCCAGACGAATCCGGCCGCCGCCAGGCAGACTACCCCATAAAGCCCGTAAGCGAACATGGGGCTGAAGTCGTAGAGTGCGGGGAAAGTCGACGACACGACGTAATTAAACACCCACTGGAACGCGACGGCGATGGCGACCGCTTGACTACGAATCGTATTAGGGAATATCTCGGAGATAAGAACCCAACAGATCGGACCCCACGACATCATGAAGAAGGCCGCGTAGACGATTATGGACAAGACCGGGACCAGCCCCTTAACGCCCCAATGATCGCACAGGGCGACCAAAAACGCCCCTACGGCCATGCCCAGCGACCCGACGATAAGAAGCGGCCGACGCCCGAAGCGATCCACAGTGAAGATTGCTATCAAAGTGAATGCCAAGTTCACAACTCCCATTACGACCGTCTGCATCATCCCGCCGCCTTCTGCGCCCGCGTTCTCGAAGATCCGGGGAGCGTAATACAGGACCGCATTGATGCCGATGGCCTGCTGGAACACAGAAAGCAAAATGCCGATCAGGATGACGGCGACGCCATAAGCGAAGAGCGGCTCGCGCTTCTCGGTAGCGGTCGACTGGATCTCGCTAAGGATCGCCTTGGCCCGTGCGCTTCCGTTGATGCGCTCCAGGATATGAAGCGCTTGACTGTGCTGGCCGGACATGACGAGGTACCGCGGAGTCTTCGGGACGGCGAACAGGAGGAGCCCGAAGAGCGCTGCGGGCACGGCGCCGGAGAGGAACATATAACGCCAGCCCTCCGTCACGGTCCACATGTCGGAAGCTGGGCTCAAGGAATAGAGCCCCGTCGCAGCGTCCTTCAAGACGATCGGGTTCTGGTGGTCGCCCAATATGGAGTAATTCACGAAGTAGACCACAAGCATCCCGAAGATGATCGCGAACTGGTTGCAGGAGACAAGCGTACCGCGGATTTCAGAGGGCGCGATCTCGGCAATGTAGATTGGGCAAACGGCCGAGGCCAGCCCCACACCGATCCCCCCGATGATGCGGTAGAAGTTGAACATAAGTAGTAATTCCCAGCAAGCCTCCCCATGATCGAGCACCAGGAACTCCGGGAAAGAGGCGCCCAGCGCTGAGATGAAGAACAACACCGCCGCCAGACGGAGCGAGTTCCTCCTCCCTAAACGCGAGGCGAAGTAACCAGACACGGCACCGCCCACGACGCAACCGATCAAAGCGCTCGCCGAGGTGATGCCATGCCATACTTTATTATAATGGAAATCGGTCGCCGTGAGGAAGAATCCCTCTAAACCCTTTTCGGCGCCGGAGATTACCGCAGTATCATATCCAAACAACAGGCCGCCGATGATGGCGACTAAGGTAATGGAATAGAGATACAGCTTACTGCCCTCTTGCTTCCTCATGACTTAGCAATACATGTTTACGATTGCTTCATACAATTCCTGCTTACCGCTGATTTGCTTCGGCTCGCCGTGTGCTTTGGCGTAAGCGACAAGGTCCTCGAGCGAGAGCTTACCCTCCTCGAACTCCTTCCCTTTGCCCGAATCGAAGGAAGCGTAGCGGTCGGCCAACATCTGGCGATAGGGCGACTCCTCCAACAGGCGGGCGGCGCTCTCTAATGCGCGAGCCATGACGTCCATCCCCGCAATGTGCGCGATGAAGATATCGTCCAAGTCGGTAGAGTTTCGGCGAGTCTTCGCATCGAAGTTCATGCCGCCGTTGCCGAGCCCTCCGTTCCGGATGATGTGGATCATCGCTTGGACCAGCTCGAAATTATCGATGGGGAATTGGTCCGTATCCCATCCGTTCTGATAGTCCCCGCGGTTGGCGTCGATGGAACCTAACATTCCGTTGTCGACGGCGACCGCAACTTCATGTTCGAACGTATGGCCGGCCAAAGTGGCGTGATTGACTTCGATATTGACTTTGAAGTCATCTGCCAAACCATGCGCCCGGAGGAAGCCAATGACAGTTTCGGTATCGACGTCGTACTGGTGCTTAGTTGGCTCCATGGGCTTCGGTTCGACGAGGAACGTTCCTGCGAAACCTTTCGCCCGGGCATAGTCACGCGCCAAGGTGAGCATCTGGGCGAGGTGTTCCTTTTCTCGTTTCTGGTCCGTGTTGAGAAGCGACATGTAGCCTTCGCGTCCGCCCCAGAAGACATAGTTTGTTCCGCCCAACTCGATGGTCGCGTCGATAGCGTTCTTTATCTGGACGGCGGCGCGTGCGACGACATCAAAGTTCGGATTCGTGGCCGCTCCGTTCATGTACCGTTCATGTCCGAAGACGTTTGCAGTGCCCCATAGTAATTTGATGCCTGTCTCCTGCTGTTTCTGCTTGGCGTAGGATACTAATTCTTTCAGGTTCGCTTCGTAAGCTTCGATTGAATCCGCCTCGTCGCATAAATCGACGTCATGGAAGCAATAGTACTCGATTCCCATCTTCTGCATGAACTCGAAACCGGCATCCATCTTTTCCTTTGCCGCTTGGACGGGATCTGGATTTACCTTCCAAGGGAAATGCTTCGTTCCACCGCCAAACTGGTCGCTCCCTTCGGCGCACAAAGTGTGCCACCATGCCATCGAGAACTTAAGCCAATCTTTCATTTTCTTCCCCATGATAACCTTTTCGGCGTCATAGTAGCGGAACGCCATAGGGTTCTTACTTTCCTTTCCCTCGAACGGGATCTTTCCGATGCCCGGAAAATACTCTTTCTGTGCCATGATACTATTCGTTATTTAGATTTATAATGTATGTGATTGATTTTTCTTTAGATCTGCGGGAGGAAACTCTTCCATCGTTCGTAGGCTTCCTCGTAAGCGGGTTGTTGCTTCGTGTCCGGCTCTATCTCGGCTAATCGTTCCAGACCGGCGAAGGCTTCGTCTGCATTGTGGTAAACGCCTGCGCCAATACCACTACCTCGGGCCGCACCGGTCGCGCCATCGGTATCGTAAAGTTCAATAGTCGCACCCGTGACGCCTGCCAATGTCTCCCGAAAGACCGGACTGAGGAACATATTCGCATGGCCGGCATGAATCTTACGCACCGGGATGCCCATCGTTTCCATCACCTCGATTCCATATTTAAAAGAAAAGACGATTCCCTCTTGGGCAGCCCGGATCAAATGGCGGCGGTCGTGGAGGTTAAAGTCGACGTTATGGAACGAACACCCAAGGCTCCGGTTCTCCAACAGGCGCTCTGCCCCGTTACCAAAGGGCAAGATGCTGATGCCACCGCTACCAATGGGAACCTGCGACGCCAGCTCGTTCATCGCATCATACGAAAGCCCATCCGCCCCGACCGCACGACGCAGCCAAGAATTCAAGATGCCTGTCCCATTGATACATAAAAGAACACCCAGACGAGGATGTGCAGCCGTATGATTCACATGGGCAAAGGTATTGACGCGCGACTTAGGATCGTAGCTGATCGTCCCGTTCACACCATAGACTACACCCGAAGTCCCTGCCGTCGAAGCAATTTCTCCCGGCTCGAGGACATGGAGCGAAAGGGCGTTGTTCGGCTGGTCGCCCGCCCGATAGGTAATGGGTGTACCCGCTTTCAGTCCTAATTCGATCGCAGCCGCCCGGCTTACCTCGCCTTGTACGGAGAAGGTCGGACGAATCTCTCCTAACATCGAAGCATCCAACCCATAATAATTCAGCAACGCTTCCGACGGGCGATTCTCCTTAAAGTCCCAGAAGATACCTTCCGAGAGCCCCGATACCGTCGTGCACACCTCCCCGCTCAACCGCATTGCAATGTAATCACCCGGCAGCATGACCTTATAGATGCGGTCGAACACCTCCGGTTCGTGTTGCTTTACCCAAGCCAATTTCGACGCCGTAAAGTTTCCCGGCGAGTTCAACAAATGCGATAAGCAATACGCCTGCCCTAACGCTTCGAACGCCTCTTCGCCTATACTTACGGCACGCGAATCGCACCAGATAATCGACGGACGAAGCACCTCGAGCCGCTTATCCACGCAAACCAGCCCGTGCATCTGGTACGAAATGCCAATCGCTTTGATATCATCGCCCGAAACAAGTGCCGATTCCATGACGCTTTGGGTTGCTAACTTGAGGAATGTCCACCACGACTCGGGCCGTTGTTCCGCCCAGCCAGGCTGCAATGCTATGATTTCCGCTTCCGATTTGGGATAAAAGGCCGAGGCTACGCATTTTCCGCTCTCGACTTCTACTAAACTCGCCTTGACCGACGAGCTTCCTATATCATATCCTAACAAATACATGGTATTAAACTTTAATATTCCGCACAAATGTAATAATAATTTCTTTTGTTTTGTAACAGACGGGCGTGTTTTTTATCCCCCAACGACTCATTCTGCATTCTGCCAGCGGGGAAACTTCCTTTCGTCCCAGATAAAGTCCGACACGCCCGGCCTAAAAGTCAAAACATCCGGGAGAATCTCTATCTTTAGGCTGCAGATATATATCTTTAGGTTGAAGATATGTATCTTTAAGCTGCAGATATGTATCTTTAGCCTAAAGATAGAGATTTTCTCGGATGTTTCCAAGTTTTCCAACGGACCTGCCGAAATTATCCCCCGGAGGCAAATAGATTTCCAGCAGGCATAAAAAAACAGAGACACAAGGGGCGCGTATAGATTGCGCTTCGCCTCATGTCTCTGTCTATCAAATATTCCCGCAGACCGTTACTTCACGGCAATACGAACCATCAGATGGTCTTTCGGGATTTGCTCGCCCGCATGGACATTCACTTGTTCTATCACACCGGAAACAGGCGCCACCACGCGATTCAACATCTTCATGGCTTGATGAATCAATAACAGCTGACCAGCCTGTACTTCATCGCCTTCTTTGACTTCCAGCTCGACGATCGTCCCCGGAAGATGCGAAATGACATCGCCAGCATAAGGTTTATGCCAGATAGGACGATGCTTGAACTTCTCGGTCAGCGTCGTTTTATATTTACGGGCCGTGACCGCAAAATCGACCAACTCTTGCTTGTTTTCTTTCATAACACGAACGATTTAGAATGGAGGCAAACCATGTTTCTTGGCCGGACGATATTCCTCTTTCGAGATAGAGAACTTCAACGCATGGAGCAACAACGAACGCGTTTCTTTCGGCTCGATAACCGAATCGATGAAACCACGCGAAGCTGCTACATACGGATTGGCAAACTTCTCAGTATATTCCTTTACTTTCTCCTGGCGCATCGCTTCTTGGTCTTCAGCCGCCATGATTTCCTTGCGGAAAATAATATTAGCCGCTCCTTCCGGACCCATTACAGCAATCTCGGCGCTTGGCCAAGCGAATACGAAGTCTGCACCCAAGTGACGAGAGTTCATAGCGATATAACCACCGCCGTAAGCCTTGCGTAAGATAACCGTAATCTTCGGCACTGTAGCCTCTGAATAAGCATAAAGAACTTTCGCACCATGACGGATCACGCCGGCATGTTCCTGGTCGACGCCTGGCAAATAACCCGGCATATCTTCCAACGTAATAATCGGAATATTGAACGAATCGCAGAAACGGATGAAACGAGCCGCCTTATCCGCACTGTCGCAATCCAATACACCGGCCAATACCATTGGCTGATTTGCTACAAAGCCGACCGTCTCGCCGCCCATACGTCCGAAACCAACTACGATGTTGGCGGCCCAAAGTTGCTGTACTTCCAAGAAATCGGAATCATCCACAATACATTTGATGACATCGCGTACATCATACGGTTGCTTCGGATCCGACGGAACTACTTCTTCAATATTCAGCATGGCCGACGGTTCTTTCGGTTCGAATGCCTTCGCACGATGTTCGTTGTTCCACGGAATAAAGCTAACCAAACGCTTTACCTGATCGAAGCATTCCTGCTCGCTCTTGGCATAGAAATGAGCATTACCAGTGACTTCGGCATGTACACGTGCGCCGCCCAAATCTTCCATCGAAATATCTTCGCCCAGCACCGTCTTGATTACGTTCGGACCCGTAATAAACATCTTCGAGATGTTCTCAACCACAAACACGAAGTCTGTCAAAGCCGGAGAATAAACCGCACCACCAGCACATGGACCCAAGATCAACGAAATCTGCGGAATCACACCTGAAGCAATCGTGTTGCGATAGAAAATCTCACCATAACCAGCCAATGCGCCGACACCTTCCTGGATACGCGCACCACCCGAGTCGTTGATGCCGATAATCGGACACTTCATCTTCAGCGCATGATCCATAATCTTCGTGATTTTGCGCGCATGTTGCAAACCAAGCGAACCACCGGCTACTGTAAAATCTTGCGCATAAATACAAACCGGAGCACCAAAGATGGTACCCGTACCTGTCACAACGCCATCGCCCGGCAGGTCTTTCTTATCCATACCGAAGTCACGTCCGTCGTGCTTTACAAACAAATCATACTCGTGGAATGAATTCTTGTCCAGAAGAGACAAAATACGGTCGCGGGCCGTCATCTTGCCCATCGCGATTTGCTTCTCGATGGCCGCTTCGCCGCCACCCATTTCTACAACGGCTTTTTTCTCTCTGAGGGCCAGAATGTTTTTACTTAAATCTGTCATAACTTACTTGTTTTATTATTTCCCGACAGCCTTCGCCCGATAAGCACAGCGAGCTGTCCCTTTAATAATACTGTTCAACTTGCTTTTATTCAATTGACGACGAATGGCCGAAATATTGTCGATGAAAACATGCCCCGTGAGATGCTCGCACTCATGTTGGACGACGCGTGCGGCATAATCGTGAAGCTCTTCGGTATGTTCTTCCCAATTTTCGTCCCAATATTTGACCCGAATCCGTGTCGAACGAGCCACCTTTTCGTGAATACCAGGCAAACTCAGGCAGCCTTCTTCCATCGAAACGGTTTCTTCGCTCTTCTCCAAGAAAACCGGATTAATCATTGCCCGCTTAAAGTCTTTGCACTCCGGATAATCATCACTAATCACACTGGCATCAATCACCAACACCTGCAACGGCAATCCGACTTGTGGACCAGCCAAGCCGACGCCATCCGCATGATACATCGTTTCGAACATATTCGCGACTAATTGCTTCAAATCAGGATAATCCTGAGGAACCGGCTCAGCCTCTTGCCTAAGGACAGGCTGGCCGTATAAATAGATAGGTAAAATCATACGTTATATTGATATTTTTTACTTTCCAAATATGCTTGAAGAATAATGACAGCACTGATTTCATCCACCAGCCCTTTCTCCTGGCGCTTCTTCTTTTTCAACCCGCCCGAAAGCATGGCTTGATGCGCCATGACCGAGGTAAAACGCTCGTCATAATATTGAATAGGAATAGAAGGAATTGCACGCTTGAGGTGAGCCACAAATGCTTCCACGTATTTCATGTTCTCCGACGGTTCGTTGTTCATCTGCTTGGGTAAACCCACTACAAACAAATCTACGGCCTCTTTTGCTACATAATTTACAAGATAGTGAACCACTTCTCCGCTCGGGACAGTAGTCAAACCGTTTGCAATCATCTGTAACGGATCTGTCACAGCCAAACCTGTTCGCTTCCGACCATAATCTATTGCTATAATTCTTCCCATGGCCGCAAAGATACAATATTTATAAATACCTCGCTTACACAAAAGGAGAAAAAGTGTGCATTTCTACTAATAGGCATTCTTTTCACCCCTAAACATATTCAGAAGTGTAACCACAATTATCTTCAAATCCAAGAAGAAAGACCAATTTTCGATATACCATACATCACGTTTTACACGTCCTTCCATTTGTTCTAACGTCTTAGTCTCTCCTCGATAACCTGTCACTTGTGCCCAACCCGTTACGCCTGGTTTTACCAAATGACGTACCATATACTTATCAATCAAACTGGAATACTGCTCCGTATGTTTCAACATGTGTGGACGCGGACCAACTACCGACATATCGCCCTTCAAGACATTAATAAACTGAGGAAACTCGTCCAAATTCGTCCGCCGTAAGAAATCCCCTATTTTTGTCTTTCGAGGATCATCTTTTTCTGCTTGTTTTGTATCGGCTTCGGCATTGACACGCATCGTACGGAATTTGTAGCACTCAAAGTCCCGCCCATACAAACCAGTTCGCTTCTGTTTGAAGAATATAGGCCCTGGAGAACTTCTTTTTATCAAAAATCCAACTACTACATATAAAATGGGGAAAATCGTACACAATACGACCAAAGAAAAGCCAATATCAAAAGCCCGCTTCAATGCACGATTATAAAAAGCCTGCAAAGGTTCACGGCGCACAGTTATAATAGGAATGGACTCCATAATTTCCATTACCATGCTTTTCTTCACATTCCGATAAAATTCAGGGACAATAAAGAAACGAATCATGTGTTTTTCCGAAAAATCCAACAAACGAAGAATCTTATCATCATTTGTTCCTGGAAGTGTACAATATATCTCATCCACGTCGTGCGCCAAAGCATATCCTTCCACTTTATCCGTTGTTCCTAAATAATTAGGCAATACATTTTTCAATACCTGATTATCGTCAAAAAAACCTAAGATATTGAACCCGGAAGAGATGTCATCCTTCATGACTCGATATAAATCCATTCCGTTCTTTCCAGCTCCAACAATAACAACCTTCTTAAAATTATAACCCTTACGTCGATAGAACTTCAACATCATACGCACCAACACACGCCAACAAGAAAAAACGACAATTGTAGATACGTAATATACCAATAAGAACGTAGCCAACACGTCCCCGACATTCAGAAATACCAAACAAGTTGCAAATAAAAATATCAATAGCGTAATCACAGAAAACGCCCGTTGCACCACCTTGTCCAAATAGACAATCGAGCGATGCAATTGAATAGGTACGAAATAGAGAGAGAAGAAGTAGCAAAAATTCAATAGCAACAATACTTCCCTCAAATTGTTAGATATAGCACGCGTATAAAGCGGTCCTAACAAACTATATACGAGGATAAACATCAAGTTCAAAACGACTAAATCGCCTATCCCGATGAGCCATTGGATCAGATATCCATGTTTCTTGTCAAATTCCATTTCTATTTATATATCGCATTTGATAAATGCAAATATACGCAAATTTTCTCATAAAAAAGAGAGGCGCACATATTTGTGCACCTCTCTACTATTTTTTAGTATTATGCAGAATGATTATTTGTTGTCTGCACGCATAATAACTACGCGGTTCCAACTATTTTCACTATACGGTTGTTCTTCGCAACCCTTCCATTCTACTGTAATCTGATCTGAAGAGATACCATATTTCTCTGTCAGTTCTTTAGCAACGGCTTTCGCACGCTTTTCAGACAATTGCATGTTGTAATCAGCTTTACCAGTCTTCTTGTCCGCATAACCAATCACCTTGATAGGTACATTGTTTGCTTTAATGTACTCAGCTGTATTGTAGATATTAATGTGTTGATTCTTATCGATCTTTGCACTGTTCAAGCGGAAGAATACTACATTATCTACTACATTATTAACAACTTCTGTAACTGTCTCTTTGCATTCCGGGCAAGAAACCGGACGTTTGCTCAACTCTTCGTTCTCAGCACGTAACGCATTGATCTGATCGTTCAAATCGTTCAACAAATCGTAATCCATCGGTTCCAATACTTCGAAATCAGTCTTACCCAACTTGAATGTCAAACCAGCTGTCAACTGACCAATTCCATCCGTCAAGTGATACATCGATACACGGTTGAATTGTTCATTCAATAATGAACCCTGAACTTCAATGTTCAAATCAACACGCTTGCTCAAACGGAAAGCCGTCAAGATACCAAAATTCACCGTCGGAGATTCTGTTCTTGCAAATTCCTGAGATTCGGTAGTCTTGAAACGTTGTGCATAACCAAGACCGACCCAAGGAATCAAACGGAATACCTTCTTTTCATTATAAGGAGCCCAGAAATTAGTTACATCCCACAAGAAGTCTGCATGAGCTGCAAAATACTTATTGTGTTGCATAATTTCTGCATTGTCTCCTACAAAGCCATGCAAAATACCACCATTTGCTTGAATACGGAATCCTAAGTAAGGATTAAACCATTTACCAAACGAGAACTGAGGCGCAAAGTTCAAACGGTTCTTGAAATCTGCTTCCCCGTTCTGGTCACCAAACAAGGTACTTACACCACCGGCAATTGAAATGAACCAATTGTCTTTCGCTTTATTCTTCTTGAAATTGGTCTTATAACCCTTTTCAGTACTAAAACCTACCTGAGGTTGGTACTCTTGTGCCGCGGATGATAATACAAATCCCGACAACACTGCTAACAATAATGCTTTCACTTTCATAATCTATCAACATTTTTAAATTAAACAATCTACATTTGTCATCTTGCAAAAGCAATGCAAAATTAATGTTTTATACCCATATAACAAACGAAAAATCTAAATTGTTTTCTTTTATGCAATTTTTTTACTCCTTCGTCAATTGTATTAGGTATTGTCCATACTGGTTTTTCAGCATGGGTTGGGCTATTTGCCGTAAACGCGCAGCATTTATCCATCCATTGCGGTAGGCGATTTCTTCCAGACAAGCTACCTTCAGACCCTGCCGCTTTTCAATGACTTCGATAAAGGTGGATGCTTCCGAAAGGGAATCGTGCGTGCCAGTATCCAGCCAGGCGAATCCTCTTCCTAACAATTGTACTTTCAGTTTTTCTCGGTTAAGAAACTCTTGATTCACAGAAGTAATTTCCAACTCGCCCCGTGCCGATGGTTTAATGCCACGCGCCACTTCAACCACTTCGTTCGGATAGAAGTAAAGTCCTACCACCGCGTAATTGGATTTCGGCTCGCGAGGCTTTTCTTCGATGCTGATCACATTGCCTTCCGCATCAAACTCGACCACACCGTAGCGTTCCGGATCGTTCACATAATAACCAAACACGGCCGCATTTCCCGCATTAGCCATTGATACGGATTCTTTCAACATAGCCGAAAAACTTTGTCCGTAAAAGATATTATCGCCCAACACCAAGCATACGGAATCGCTTCCAATAAAGTCCGCTCCTATCAAAAAGGCCTGTGCCAATCCGTCGGGCGAAGGTTGCTCGGCATATTCGAAGCGCACGCCGTAATCGCTCCCATCGCCCAACAATCGACGGAAGCCCGGCAAATCTTGAGGCGTAGAGATAATCAATATCTCCCGAATTCCTGCCAACATCAACACGGAGATAGGATAATACACCATCGGCTTGTCGTATATCGGGAGCAATTGTTTCGATACGCCCTTCGTTATCGGATATAAACGAGTGCCTGAACCACCGGCTAATACGATACCTTTCATTTTTCCCTTATCTTTTAGATTAAAAACCTTTGTATATATAAAAAGATATAGGAGAAAATGTTCAAAGAAACACCTAATTTTTTCTTCTTTCCTAAGATTTTTTCAATGCTTAGGGCTGCTTTGATCTTTTTCTCCCTTATTTTCTGCTATTTATTCATACCAAACCGGACCTGGCTGGTTACTCATTTCGAATTGCAACGTGTCGCCTTGCATGATCATCTCGTGCGTAATGTAGCTCTTCGTATAGGGTTGGCCATTTACCTTTACCGATTGGATGTAAATATTATCCCGGCTTACGTTCTTCGCCTGTATGGTGAAGGTCTTCCCATTGTCCAGGTGCATTTTCACTTCGGGGAAGAGCGGCGTGCCGATTTCATACCGTCCACTCACAGGGTCGACCGGATAGAAGCCCATTGCGCTGAAGACATACCATGACGACATCTGTCCGCAATCCTCGTTTCCACAAAGTCCGTCTGGTGTATTCATATATAATGTATGCATCACTTGGGCGGCATATTGTTGCGTCTTCCAAGGTTCTTTCGTCCGATTGAAGAGGTAAATCACGTGGTGTCCCGGCTCGTTTCCATGTGCATATTGCCCAATCATTCCCGTACTGAATATAGGTAATTGGGAAGAATCGGTCGGATTAAACGTAAACATGCTATCCAGACGCTGGGCGAAACGTTCCTCGCCTCCGGTCAATTCGATTAATCCTTCGATATCATGTTGTACGGACCAGTAATATTGCCATCCGTTGCTTTCGCAGATGTCTTCGATATATTCCTCTGGATCGTAATCCGGAATGAAATTTCCTTTCGAATCGCGCGGTTGCATGAATGATGTCGCGGGATTGAACACATTACGATAGTTCTGCGCCCGCTTGTCGAACTCGGCCGCTATGTCTTTCTTCCCCATCGCTTCGGCCATGCGGGCAATGCAATAGTCGTCATAGGCATATTCCATCGTCTTCGACATCGACCAGTTTTCAGCATCGCGTGGTACATAACCATGCTTTTTATAGAAACCGATAGAACGGTAATCATCACGGTTGGCCGAAGCGACGCAGGCTTCCAATGCCTTTTCGGCATCAAAGTTTCCAATACCTTTCAGATACGCATCCACAATCACGGGCACGGCATGATAACCAATCATCATATCCGTCTCGCACCCATAAAGGTTCCACAAAGGCAATGCTCCGCTTTGCTCATAGAAATGGAGGAAACATTCTATCATATCGTTCACACGCTTCGGTTGGATATAGGTAAACAACGGATGCGAAGCGCGATACGTATCCCAAAGCGAGAAGGTGGAATAGTTCGTCCATCCGTCTGCCTGGTGCGTCTTTCCGTCCGGACCTAAATACATTCCATCTACATCCGAATAAATCGTAGGCGCCAACATGGCATGATACATCGCCGTATAGAAGACGGTCTTCAGGTCGGCATCTTCCGAAGTGACCTCTATCTTGCCCAACACGTCGTTCCAACGTGCCACGGCTTGCTGGTGGTAATAATCAAAATCATCCTTCGGCACTTCGGCTTCGAGGTTCTTGGCCGCCCCTTCCATGCTAACACCCGAAAGGGCCGTCGTCACCAATATCTCCTCATTCTTTGCGGTTTTAAAGTTGAACGTAGCCACCGTAGCCGTACCGATGCGTCCGGCATCTTTGGTTTCAATTGCCGTAGTATCTAATGTGAAAGAATCGAACGGACGGGAGAAGCGCGTCTGGAAATAAACATGTTGTTTGGGCGACCATCCCATTGAATGGCGATAACCCCGAATCGTACACGAATCGACTACCTCGACATGCGAATCCGTCGTAAAGTCCCAATTCATCGCCTTCTTTAAGTTTAAGATAATGGAAGCATCCGCTTCGGGGAACGTATATCGCTGGATACCGCACCGCTCCGTCGAAGTCAACTCTACATTAATATTATAGTCTTTCAGCCATACGCGGTAATAACCGGCCGATGCCTGCTCGTCGTTGTGCGAGAAAGAGGAATAAATACCCAGCGGGGCGTCTGCCTTTTTATAAGGATTCGTCACAGGCATAAACGAAATGTCATACAAATCACCCGCCCCCGTACCTGAAAGGTGCGTATGACTAAACCCAGCAATTGTCGAATCGGGATAGAAATAACCCGAGATGCGATCCCAGCCAGGCAATCCGTTGTCCGGACTAAGTTGCACCATGCCAAAGGGGACTTGCGCTCCCGGATACGTATTACCCGTAAAATCGGTTCCAATCATAGGATTCGTGTATTGCACCAATCCCATTTCTTCGCCCGCCTCTTGCTTCGGCGCACAAGACATGGCCGCCAACAAAGACACCGCGCATACGAAAGATAATTTGTGTTTCATGTGTTGTTCGTTGTTTGTTAATTACTTTTGAATGCAAATATAAGGAATATTTATAAATGTGGCAAAAAGGGGGAGGAAATTGCGTTTACTGAAAGTCTTTTTGCAAATCGATCGGCGCACGGCGTACATCCCACATATCCACAATATAAATCGTCTCCGCCGCTTCATCAATATAATAAATGAGTTTGAAATGCGGATGCACCAACAACGAACGATACGTTTCCGACAAACCCATTAAGGTTTCCTCTATCGGAGCCATGCGGGGAAAACGGGCGATTCGCTTGATGGCTTCTTGAACCTTTAATCGAAATTTATTCGCAACACCTATTCCGAATTTCTCAATACACCATACTTGATTCTCCAGCAACTTCTTCCAAACAAGAGGCTCTACATACGTTTCCATAGCGCAGCAATCATATCCATCCGCCTAAAAAGTTCTTCCGGCGATATACCTTTTCTGAACGAGGTTCCTATCGTTGCCTTCACAACCCGACTTCTTAATTCTTCCCGGGTATAAGGCGTTGGATTTTCTAACTCAGCCAACCCTTCCGGCAAATGTGCCAGAAAATCTTCCAGCCAAGGCAATTCCTTCTCAAAAGAATGCACCGCCGCCTCCGGACATGCGCCATACGCCACGCCCGCCTCTTCCACTTTTCGGTTATCCCGAGATGTTTCCTCTTGGTTATATACCTTCTTTTCCATATCTACCTCCTACTAAAGCAAGACAAAGGTAAGCATATTTCCGCACATATCCTTGACCTTTCTTCCTTTTCCCCTTTCCAAAAAGTAAAAACATCCGAGCAAATCTCTATCTTTAGGCTAAAGATATATATCTGCAACCTAAAGATACGTATCTGCAGCCTAAAGATATATATCTTTAACCTAAAGATAGACCTTTTCCCGGTACTTTCCAAGTTTTCCAAAGGATTCACGAATTTTATCCAGGAAGGGAAAACAAAAAAGCCCCAAGTCCGGAGACTTGAGGCCACATCTACTAATAAAACATAAAAACGGGCGATTCGCATCGGCCTTTAAGATATTTCCTTTTTATCTGAGAATAAATGAACATCATCCTTACGGCTATTACTCCGATTCACCCTTAAATGAAACGACACAAAAAAAGTGCGGGTCATGTTGTTCTATCTATATTGAAGGCATCGGCAAACGCCCATCGTGTTAGTAATAAAACAACAGCCCGCACTCTATGCTATTAAATATACTTTTCCCTTGTAGAAAACCATATAAGCACGAGTGCAAGCATCTATTGTCTATTATTCCAACACGATAAAATTTTGCCGATTTTTCAATATAAGAATAATATCGTAAATGCTTTAACTCAATATATCATCCGCTAAGATTCCGCCGAATCCCACTCGGAATGCCGCAAAGGTAGGAATGATTTCTGGAAAAAGAAACATAAATGGAAGAAAAAATGAATAGGAAATGTACATTTCGCTTCCAGTTTGTTGGTTATTCTCGCAAAAAAGTTATTACTTTGTGGCATATTTAAGTTCATTACTAACAAACAATACATAGAAAAACGATGATTTGGAATGAAACAATGGAGTGCATGGACCGCGAAGAAATGCGGAAATTGCAGAGCATACGGTTGAAACGGGTAGTGGAACATGTATATCACAACTCGCCCTTCTATCGCAAAAAGATGCAAGAGATGGGACTTGTGCCGGAAGATATCCAGTCGATCGACGATATCGTAAAACTTCCTTTTACCGTAAAGCAAGATTTAAGGGATAATTATCCGTTCGGATTGATGGCGGTGCCGATGTCGGAAATTGTACGTCTGCACGCTTCATCGGGGACGACGGGCAAACCGATCGTGGTAGGTTATACGCGCCGCGATTTAGGCATTTGGGCGGAATGCGTCTCCCGTGTCCTTACGGCAGGCGGCATTACGCGCAACGATTCAGTGCAGGTGTCGTATGGCTATGGGCTTTTCACCGGAGGATTAGGATTGCACGACGGCGTGCAGAATATTGGCGGTACGGTGATTCCCATGAGCAGCGGTAATACGCAAAAGCAAATCCAGCTCATGCACGACTTTGGGGCGAAAGCATTGGCCTGTACTCCGTCGTACGCGCTCTACCTGGCCGAGACGATCCATAACTCAGGCATACCGCTCGAAGAGTTCCAGCTTCGCGCCGGCTTCTTCGGGGCAGAACCTTGGACAGAGAACATGCGCAAAGAATTGCAAGAGAAAATGCACATCAAGGCGTATGATATTTATGGATTGACGGAAATATCCGGTCCGGGCGTGGGCGGCGAATGTGAATGCCAAAACGGAACGCACCTGTGGGAAGACCACTTCTTCCCGGAAATTGTAGATCCGAAGACACTTCAACCCGTAGCTCCGGGCGAGACGGGCGAATTGGTATTTACCACATTGACGAAAGAAGGAATGCCGATGATACGCTATCGGACGCGCGACCTCACCCATTTGATTTATGAAAAATGCGCCTGCGGACGTACAGCGGTGCGCATGGGTCGCATCATGGGCCGAAGCGATGACATGTTGATCATCCGCGGCGTGAATGTATTCCCGTCGCAAGTAGAATCCGTCATCTTGGAATTGCCGGAATTCGAAGCACACTATCTGATTATTGTAGACCGTGTAAACAATACGGATACGTTCCAGATTCAAGTTGAAGTACGTCCTGAATATTACACGGACGAGATGAACAAGATGTTGGCACTGAAAAAGAAAATCGCCAGCCGCATCCAAAGCGTCATCGGACTTCAACCCGATATCCGCATCGTCGAGCCACGAAGCATCGAACGAAGCATGGGTAAAGCAAAGCATGTGATAGATAATCGTAAATTAGTATAAAGAAAGGAGAAACAAGCTATGTTAATCAAACAATTATCCATTTTCCTGGAGAATAAGAAAGGACGGTTTACGGAAGTTGCCAAATTATTGGGAGAAGCTGGTGTGAATATGTCAGCCTTTACCGTATCCGAAAATTCAGATTTCGGCATCCTGCGCTTGATTGTTTCCGATCCAGACAAGGCCATTGCTGTCTTGCGCGAGCATCTCTACGCCGTCAGCATTGCCGAAGTGATTTGCTTGCATTGCCCCAATCGGCCGGGCGCGCTGGCGAAGGCGATGGAAATCATCACCGAAGCTGGTATCTTTGTGGAATACATGTACGCTTTCTCGGAAGGAGATGTGGCGAATGTCATTATCCGTCCAGATAATCTCGCTCGTTGTGCGGAGGTGTTGACTGCAAACAAACTCGAACTACTCGCCGCCAGTGACTTGTACAAATTATAAAATTTTGGAGGCCCGCGATGTCAGACACGCGGGCCTCCGTTTTTCTTGTCTCTTGTGCTTTTGGGACAATCCTTTGCTTTGAAATTCTTGCGTCTTATACTTGTAGCACAAACAAAAAACACCTATTTCAAGATTACCCCCAAACTTTTCTTCCCATCCATCTTGATAATCGCGGGTCTCTCGAATCGCACGTGGCGGAGATACGTTGTCTCTTCGATGGCTGGAAGTGCGTTGAGGTAAGATTCATCGAACCATCCATCGCCGTTGAATGGGTTGACGGTAAAGTATCCGACACCGAACGACGTCAGATTTTGGAAGAAGTGCGTGCCTTGGCTCGGGTCTATGCGATAATTTTCTAGCCCACACTCGACGATGACGCGCGCGTTGCAAATATGTGGCCACTTCACGGGTATGCCCAACCACGTGTCGCTACTTCCCCAGCGGCCCGGTCCGACGAGGATGTAACCTTGGTCCGTACCGGTGAACTGCCTGTTGATCTTTTCAATCTCATAGGCTATTAATTGGTTGTTTGAAGCGTTGAATGATTCGCTCTTCACGTAAATGATGTCGTGAACGTCGTTAATGATCCCGTTCCCCAGTACATTCTTGGAGGAAAGGATCGTATCGGATTCCGGGATAAGCGTCAAATCTTCGTCGATCACTTCTTTGTTATCTACAATCGGCCGAATTTGTAAGAGATAAAATGCAGCCTTCTTCGGGTCCTCCCGACTGACGTTGACGGCAAATTCTATTTCAACAGGCCGTCCCATTTCTTTCTGACCGATTTTCAGCAATTGATCGAGTGTCTCGGAAAGCGGGAATACTTCATGCTGGAGAATATTGACAAACGACAATATCTTTCGCCCTCCTGCGTAGTATCCATCGCGTATGATCATATCGTATGGGTCGTATGTCGAGACAATATACTTTAGCGCACCGTCGGCGTCGGCATCCTTCAGGTTTAGCTTGAGTAAATTGAATCCGTCGTTGACAGAAAATTCCTGCGCGACCTTCTCGTCGGCCAGGTCCAAGGCGTAGAAGCGCGTTTGCGTCTCCCGTAAAGCAAAGTCAAGCGTGCTCATCTGGAGGATACTGTGGGGGTGACATGGGGAGAACCGGAGTGTCACGCCTCCGTCTACAATATATTTTCCGAGACCCAAGGCGATGTTCGCAATACCGTCTTCTGCTTTCTCGTTACCGATGGGATAAAAATTCAAGGACCGCGCCACGCCGGATATGGTCGGATAGAAGTGCGTCCCGTATCTCGTCCCCACCACTTCCTGAAGAACCACCGCCATCTTCTCTTGGTCGATTAAGTTTGACGTCGCTGTCATGTACGCCTTGCTGTCCCGATAGAAGACGGAAGCATAAACCGCTTTTATCGCGTCGCTCAAATTCCGGAGCATCTCGTATTTGTCGTCAACCTTTGGAATCATATAGGTGGAATACACGCCTGCGAAGGGTTGATAGTGGGAATCTTCCAGGAGACTCGAGGATCGGATCGCAATAGGTCCTTTTACGACGTCGAAGAACGCCATTAAGTCTTCAATCAATCGCTTGGGAAGGCTGGCACGCAAGAAGTACTTCAATATCGTTTCATCCTCCTGCTCGCTAAGCGCGATCGGATAGAGCTCGTTTGTCTCCATAAATTCATCGAACACATCCGTACAAATCACGACTGTCTTCGGAATGTTTACGGTAAAATTTTCCTGCTCCAGCTTTGGATATCTTTTGATCATCGCGCCGATGAACGCCAATCCTCTCCCCTTGCCTCCGAGGGAGCCGTCGCCAATGCGGGCGAAGTTGCTGTATTCGTCGAATCGGTCTTTTTGATAAACAGCGACTACGCCGGCATTTTTCATACGCCGGTATTGCACGATCAAGTCAAAGATTAATTTCCGCGCCTCGTCCATATCCGTATAATCGCTCACGTCAACTTTTTTCAATACCTCTGCAGGCGGAAACATGGCGCGCGAATAAAAGAAGCGGGAAAAATGGTTGCGGCTTAAGTGGTAGACAAGCGAGTCATCCGGGATCATGAAGACTTTCTTTTGTAAATCTTTCAGGTCCTTGATGCGCATGATTTCTTCTTTCGTCTGGGGATTTATGATAACGAAATCTCCGAAACCAAAACGGTCGGTGATAATCCGCCGAAGGTCTTGCGGGTAGCTTTTTGAGTTCTTGTCGATGAAGGATGCCCCAAGTTCGTTTGCATAGATTATGTTTTTTGTCTCGGATGACTCGAGTATGAAGGGAACGATCTTCCCCGTTTTCCGGACATACTGCCCAAACTTGTATCCTGCGTAGGGGTCTTTCTCGCCATTGTGCATGAAGCTCATGTCAGATACAATGCCCAGTATGTTATCCTGGTATTGCTCGAATATCCGTACAGCCTCTTCGTAGGTACGCGCCAATTTTATTTTCGGGCGTCCCCGCATTCGCAGCTTCTGGAGATGCGCATTGAGCGCCTCTTTCGAAAATTCCTGGCTTTGCTCCAATACAAACCGGTACAAGTGCGACAAAGCGGAGGAATAAAAGCGCACTGAATCTTCTACCAGCAAAATAATTTGCACCCCGACGCTCGCGACATCGTGGGGCGCATTCATTTTATCCTCCAGCAATTTGATGATCGCCAGGAGCAGCTCCGCGTTGCCGAGCCAGCTGAAAACGTAATCGATCGCGCGCAAATCTTCGTTAGCCAAGCGCTTCGAAACCTCCTTTGAGAAAGGTGTCAGCACGACGATTGGTATGTTCGGATAGTGTACCTTGATTTCTTTTGCTACCGAAAATATGTCGCGATTGTCCATATTAGGCATACAGATAATCAGTTCGAAGTTACGATTCTTTAGCTCGGCCAGCGCTTCGTCTTCTGTCGTCACTTGCGTGAAGCGCGGCGGATAACTTAAGCTTAGCGAAGTATATTCGTTGAATATCTGCTCGTCTACGCGTCCGTCGTCTTCAAGCATGAAGGCGTCATATTTCGTAGCTATAAGCAAAACATTGTATATTCGTTTGTTCATCAGGTTCGCGAAAGGCGTGTCCCTGAACACTAAATCCTTCAAATTTGGTAAACCGCTCATGATAATTAACAATTAATAATTAACAATTAAAGACAGGGCCTTGTCTAATGAAAACTGTTTATCCATTTTTCCCGCCCCTTATTCTTCATTCTTCATTCCTCATTCTTCATTCCCAGCTCTTCGTGAATCCATTTCTCCGCCTTCTCCAAAGTTTCAGGCTTGCCCACGTCGAGCAACTTTAGCCCCTCGTATTCGCAGGCCACGATGCGGGTCCTTGCACAGATGGAGAGATAAAATTGGATGATGGAAAATTTTCCAGTCCATTCGTCCATCCAGCGGAAGATTTCAGGAGAAATCACATGAATTCCACTAAATGCAAATTCCGTATAGTGAGATGGCTCGAAGTAAGGGTAATAGGATTTTACCTCACCCGTCTCTCGGTTGCGCCAACCGCACAGGCGATTTTGCTTATCGAAGAGTAGGTAGCGGGAGGTTTGCCGGCGACTGACGAGCAGCGTGGAGAGGGCATTTCCCGCTTGGTGGATTTCGTAGAGATGCCGCAGATCGACGTTGGAGAATATATCCACATTATGGACAAGGAAAGGTTCATCGCCATCAAGGTAAGCCGCGGCGTGCTTAATCCCGCCTCCGGTATCAAGCAGGTATTCCCGTTCATCGGATATGTGGATTTCGACGCCGAAATTATGGTTTGCCCGTAGGAAATCCAAGATTTGATCGCCTAAATGGTGTATATTAATTGTGATATCCTCGAATCCAGCGTTTTTAAGCTTTAGGATAACGTGCTCTAACATCGGACGGCCGTCGATCGGGAGCAACGCTTTTGGAACAGTGTCGGTGAGGGGTCTGAGACGGTCCCCCATTCCGGCGGCAAAGATAAGTGCTTTCATTCTTGCTTAAACCCTCAATTTTCTTCTGTGTTTTGTTCTCTATGTAGTATATCTATATTTACGCTATATCTGTCGCGCAAATATTTAGCCAGTTCTTGTGCGCAGAATACTGAGCGATGCTGTCCGCCCGTGCATCCGAACGAGACCATAAGCCGGTTAAATCCGCGCTCGATATAACGCTTCACGGAAGCCTCTACCAGTTGGAAAGAATTCTGTAAGAAAGATTTCACCTCAGGGCATGCGTGAAGAAAATTGGCTACCGGCTGGTCCAGACCCGTAAGCGCAGCATATTCCGGATAGCGCCCGGGATTAGGCAAAGCGCGGCAATCGAACACGAACCCGCCCCCATTTCCAGACAAGTCGGCGGGGATCCCTCGCTTGTAAGAAAAACTGGTGATAACCACGCGCAACTTTTTGTCATTTGCCGGCAGTTGAAACTTATCCATCACCATCAATTCTTTCAATATCTTACAAATATAAGGATATTCTTCCAGATGCAACGCCAATACCTCTTTTAAATTGGCAATCGCGTAAGGAATACTTTGTATGAAATGCGTTTTTTGCTCGAAATATCCGCGGAATCCGTAGGTACCCAGCGTCTGGAGGGTGCGGAACAGGATGAAATGCCGTAGCCGCGCTTTGAAATCCTTCGGATGTATCCGTCGATACTTTGCCAGCTCTTTCAGATAGGCTGCCAAAAGGCGTTCTTTCAAGTCCTGCGGGAAGCGGGCCTTCGCTTGCCAGAGGAAAGAGGCAACGTCGTAGTAGACAGGCCCGCGTCGCCCACCTTGGAAGTCGATGAAATAAGGCTCACCCTCGCGCAGCATGATATTGCGTGACTGGAAATCCCGGTACATAAACGTATCCATTTTTCCCCTCAGCAATTTTTGGGTTAGCGTATCGAACTCATTTTCCAAGTAATCCTCGCGGAAATTAATCCCGCTTGCCTTCAAAAAGCAGTACTTGAAATAATTGAGATCCCATTGCACCGTGCGACGGTCGAACTCAGCCTGTGGGTAACATTTTGTAAAGTCGAGATCCTCTGCCCCTAAATGCTGTATCTTCGGAAGCCATCGAATTGCCTTGCAGAGCAATTCCTCTTCCTCTGCTGAATACTGCGCGCGCTCCCGCCCGTTTTGGATGGCATCAAAGAGCGACGTATCTCCTAAGTCCTCCTGCAAGTAGCCTATCGCGTTTCCTGAATAGGCATACATCTCCGGCACGGGCAACCCCTTTTCATAAAAATGTTGTGCCAGATAAATGAAGGCGATGTTCTCTTCGCGCGACGGACCTATGACTCCAATCGCAGGCATTGTCCCCTCTATGCGATAATACTGTCGGTTAGATCCTGCTCCCTGCAGCATCGTAATCTTCTCGGGATCCTGGCCCGCCCAGAAGTGATATAACCTTTGTAAAATAGTTGTTTCCATATCTTGACCTGTTTGATTCGGCTAAGGTATGCATATTTAGAAAAACTGGCAAATAAAATCTGTTATTTTTTGTTTATCTGGAAAAATAAATACACAAATGACAGAAAAATCCTTGCTCTCCCATTTTTCCCCGTTCAAAGAGACCATGCCTCTTTGAATTCCCGATTCCCCGAGTTCAAGCCGCAGAAAAAACCTTGCCCTCCCAATTCCCCCCGTTCAAAGACACAATGCATCCTTGAATTCCGAAATTCCCCCGTTCAAAGATACTATATACCCTTGAATACAGCACCTTACCCATTCAAAGATACCAAAACACTTTGAACACAGATTTTCTATTTAACAAAAAAAATTTGGTCAATAGGGAAAGAATGACTATATTGCAGCCAAAAATTGAAAAAATGAGTATGATGCAATTTAAAAAGATACAGGTAAAAGATATTTATGTCTCTATCCTAACCAAGAGGCTCGTGAAATATGAAAATGGATGGATGCGGATGGAGCCGATAGAGAAGAATCTCCAACCAACCGGCTCAGAACTAATCGACCGTGTCGCGAAAGCACTGGCAAAAGACTGCCGGCTGGAGGCGCGTGCCTTCATTCAGACGACAGGACTCACCCCCACCGACTTCCGTGTCCTATTCCGACTGCATACAGGGCAATCGCTAAAGGAATTCATCAAGCAATACCAGCAAATGAGGGCGTGCGAATGGCTGGCATACACCGATCTGAAGTATACCGAGATAGCCAAACGGAGCGGATTCGCGTCGCACTCGTCGATGGGGCATTACTTCCGGAAGACACTCAAGTGCACACCGACAGACTACCGCCAGCAACACCGCCCAAAGAACTTCCGAGAGATTTACATGTGGGAGAAATAAAAGACAAACCAGAAATCCCAAAAACAGACAAACAGAAAAAGGGGAAGATGAAGAACGGACTGACCGTTGCCTCACCTTCCCCGTAGATAACTATTAATCACAAATCGCGAGTGTATCAGAGAATTCCCTGAGCCATCATCGCTTTAGCAACCTTCATGAAACCGGCGACGTTAGCCCCTTTCACGTAGTTGACGTAGCCATCCGATTGCGTGCCATACTTCAAACATTGCGCATGGATGTTAGCCATGATGTCCTTCAACTTCTGATCGACTTCTTCTGAGCTCCAGCTTAATTTCTGAGCGTTTTGTGTCATCTCAAGACCCGAAACCGAAACGCCGCCAGCGTTGGCTGCCTTGCCCGGAGCATAGAGAATTTTTGCTTTTAAGAACTCGTCGATTGCTTCCGGCGTAGAAGGCATGTTAGCGCCTTCGGAAACGGCAAAACATCCATTCGCCAAAAGTGTACGGGCATCGTCGCCGTTCAACTCGTTTTGCGTAGCAGAAGGCATGGCGATGTCGCATTTTTCACCCCAAGGACGGGCGCCCGGGACATACTTCACACCATACTTTTCAGCGTATTCGCGGATGCGGCCACGGTAAAGATTCTTCAATTCCATGATGTAATCTAATTTCTCACGGTCGATTCCATCCGGATCATAGATGTAGCCATCCGAGTCAGACATGGTAACAACCTTTGCACCCAGAGAGATTAATTTCTCAACCGTGTATTGAGCGACATTACCTGCACCCGAAACCGTCACAACCTTGTCTTTGATATCAATACCCTTCGTCTTCAACATCTGAAGCAAGAAATATACGTTACCGTAACCCGTAGCTTCCGGACGAATCAATGATCCACCAAACTCGATGCCCTTACCCGTGAATGTACCTGTATTTTCGCGAGCCAGCTTCTTGTACATTCCGTACATATAGCCTACTTCACGACCGCCCACACCAATATCTCCGGCAGGGACATCCGTATCAGGACCGATATGGCGCCACAATTCCGTGACGAAAGCCTGGCAGAAACGCATGATCTCAGCATTGCTCTTGCCACGCGGACTGAAATCTGAACCACCTTTCGCACCGCCCATAGGGAGGGTAGTCAGCGAGTTCTTGAAAGTCTGCTCGAAAGCCAAGAACTTCAAAATAGACAGATTCACCGAAGCATGGAAACGAACGCCGCCTTTGTACGGACCGATGGCGTTGTTATGCTGAACACGATATCCCATATTTGTTTGTACCTGACCTTTGTCGTCTACCCAAGTAACACGGAACGAGAAGATCCGATCGGGAATACAAAGACGTTCAATCAGATTTGATTTCTCAAATTCTGGATGCTCATTGTATACATCTTCAATCGTACCTAATACTTCTGAAACAGCCTGATGATATTCCGGCTCGTTCGGGAACCGACGCTTCAGATTGTCTAAAACTTCTTTTGCTTTCATTTTTCTTTTATATTTAATGTTATACTTACTATTCGAATTCCATTTCGTTTGATTCGGTTGCAAAGATATAGCATTTTTCGTTATCAGCAAACAAATGACAGAAAAAATATACATTTTCTATCATTTTTCTTCTTTCCCGGATTAAAACTTACGATTTGTTACTGTTTCTACCTCGTACGTTTTTATAGATAGGGACAAATACAATGATGCCCGACGCAATGATCCAGAAAATCGTCTCGAATGTAATCTTCGAGCTATAAGCCAGCAACATATAGCACAATATTCCCCATAAAAGCGTCAGGCATACCACCTGACTATTGGTCAATCTTCGCTTCGCCATTTCACTTTATCGTAGTTAAATTAAACACAAAAGCACGGAGACAAAGTTTTTCGACTCTGCTCCGTGCCTCTCTTTCAATTATATTATGCCTTTACGACTTTCACATCCAATTTGAAGTCTTCAAAATCGAGCGTGGTGGCATCAGCTATCGGCCCATTCGCAATCTCGATGCTATTGGCCAACACCTGATTCGAGATATACTCCTTATATTCCGTGATGGCATCGTCCATCTCTGCAGAAGAAGCGACGGTGATGTTCACCTTGTCGGTAATATCGAATCCGCTGCTCTTGCGCAGGTTCTGGACACGGTTCACCAATTCGCGTGCTAAACCCTCTTTCTTCAGGTCGTCGGTAATAGTGATATCCAACGCTACCGTGAGGCGTCCTTCGTTAGCTACCAGCCAACCCGGAATATCTTCGGAGAAAATATCCACATCCGCACGTTCGATGACGGCTTCTTGTCCGTCTACCTGAAGGGTGAAGGTTCCCGCCTTCTCGAAGGCATTGATATCTTCTTGGCTCATCTGCTGGATTTGTGCCGCCAACGCCTTCATGATCTTGCCATAACGCGGACCAAGCTTCTTGAAGTCCGGCTTGATGCGTTTTACCAAGATTCCGGCCGTATTATCGACGAATTTCATATCCTTTACGTTCACCTCATTCAAGATAAGCGATTTCACGGCCTCGATGCTTTCCTTCTGATGTTCATCCAGTACCGGAACCATCAAAACGTGGAGCGGCTGGCGGACTTTGATATTGACCTTACGACGCAGCGCCAATACCATCGAAGAGATATCCTGTGCCATCTGCATCCGCTCTTCCAATGCCTTGTCGATTAATTTTTCGTGGCAAACTGGGAAATCGGACAAGTGAACCGACTCTACTTGCTCGCGACCTGTTACGGCAATCAAATCACAGAACAGCTTATCGGCATAGAATGGAGCTATCGGTGCCATCAACTTAGCCACCGTTTCCAAGCAAGTATATAATGTCTGGTAAGCCGAGAGCTTATCTTCCGTCAAACCGCCCTGCCAGAAACGTTTGCGGTTCAGACGCACGTACCAGTTACTCAAATGATCGTTCACGAAATCCGAAATTGCACGTCCGGCGCGTGTCGGTTCGTAAGTATTTAGGTAAGTATCTACATCCTTCACCAAACTATTCAACAACGAGAGAATCCAGCGGTCAATTTCCGGACGCTTCGCCCAAGCCACTTCTTCTTGTGAATAATCGAAACCATCCACATTGGCATAAAGGGCGAAGAAAGAATACGTATTATATAATGTACCAAAGAACTTGCGACGTACCTCTTCCACACCTTCCACGTCGAACTTCAAGTTGTCCCAAGGCGAAGCGTTCGTAATCATGTACCAACGCAATGGGTCAGAACCATATTTCTCAATCGTGGCAAACGGATCGACGGCATTGCCCAGGCGCTTCGACATCTTGTTGCCATTCTTATCCAATACCAAACCATTCGACACAACGGCTTTGTACGCTACGCTATCGAATACCATCGTGGCAATGGCATGAAGCGTAAAGAACCAACCACGCGTCTGGTCTACCCCTTCGGCAATGAAGTCCGCCGGATAGTACGAACGGCTATCGATCAGTTCTTTATTCTCGAACGGATAATGCAATTGGGCATAAGGCATCGAACCTGAGTCGAACCACACGTCTATCAAATCGGCTTCGCGCTTCATCGGCTTGCCACTGGGCGAAACCAGTACGATGTCGTCGACAAATGGTCGGTGTAAATCGATCCGTTCATAGTTATCTTTCGTGAAGACATTAGGCGTAAATCCTAACGTTTTATACGGGTTTTCTTTCATGAAACCGGCAGCTACCGATTTCTCTATCTCATTATACAATTCTTCTACCGAGCCAATGCAAATCTCTTCGCCCTCCTCACTGCGCCAAATAGGAAGCGGAGTTCCCCAATAGCGTGAGCGGCTCAGGTTCCAATCGTTCAGGTTCTCCAGCCATTTGCCGAAGCGGCCCGTACCGGTCGATTCCGGTTTCCAGTTGATGGTCTTGTTGAGTTCAATCATGCGCTCTTTGCAAGCCGTCGAACGGATAAACCAACTATCGAGCGGATAATAAAGTACCGGCTTATCGGTACGCCAGCAGTGCGGATAGTTGTGCACGTGCTTCTCCATCTTGAAAGCTTGGTTTGCTTGCTTCATCTTCATGCAGATGTACACATCGAGCGATTCAGCGGCCTGTGCGGCTTTCTCGTCATACTTGCCATCTACGGTAAATTGCGGGTCGTAGGCATTCTTCACCCAACGTCCTTCGTAGTCTTTATAAATATCCACATTGACGCATTCAGCCACAAACTTCTCATCCAGTTCGTCCAACAAGTAGAATTTACCCGTCAGATCGACCATCGGACGCGTCTCCCCCTTCTTATTAATCATGAAAAGCGAAGGAATGCCGGCTGCCTTGGCTACGAACGCATCGTCCGCACCGAACGTAGGCGCAATATGAACGATCCCCGTACCATCTTCTACGGTCACATAATCGCCCGAGATAACCCGGAATGCCTTGGCCGAAGCGTCTTGCCAATTACCATCCGTATTCAATTCAACCGGCTTCACCCATGGGAGGAGCTGTTCATATTCCATGCCGACCAAATCCGGACCTTTGTATTCGCCTACTACCTTGAACGGCACCAGCTTGTCGCCCGGCTTATAGTCCTCTAACGCAATACCCTCGGCTTTCTTATTGAAGTGCGTATAAAGCAATGCCTTTGCCAATACGACCGTCATCTTCTCGCCCGTATAAGCATTGTAAGTTTGAACAGCGACGTAATCAATCTTCGGCCCCACACAAAGCGCCGTATTGGAAGGCAATGTCCACGGAGTGGTGGTCCATGCAAGGAAGTAAGGCGTTCCCCACTCGGCCATTTCCGGCTTCGGGTTCTTTATCTTAAACTGGCCTACGACGGTCAAGTCCTTCACATCCCGATAACATCCCGGTTGGTTTAGCTCGTGCGAACTCAATCCCGTACCCGCCGCCGGTGAATAGGGCTGGATGGTATATCCTTTATATAATAATCCTTTGTTGTAAAGCTGCTTGAGGAGCCACCAAAGGGTTTCGATATAGCGGTTATCGTAGGTGATATAGGGATTCTCCAAGTCCACCCAATAGCCCATCTTCTCGGTCAGGTCCGTCCATTCCTTCGTATATTTCATGACGTCCCGCCGGCAAGCCGCGTTATATTCAGCCACCGAAATCTTCTTGCCGATGTCCTCTTTCGTAATACCTAAGGCTTTCTCTACGCCCAGTTCTACCGGCAGACCGTGCGTGTCCCATCCGGCTTTACGATTGACTTTGAATCCCTTCATCGTCTTGTAGCGGCAGAAGATATCCTTAATGGAGCGTGCAATCACGTGGTGGATGCCCGGCATTCCGTTGGCAGAAGGCGGACCTTCGTAGAATACGAACGAGGGATGACCTTCGCGGATTTCAAGACTCTTGTGGAAGACATCGCCGTCTTGCCACTTCTTCAGGATTTCCTTATTCACGTCCGACAAGTCGAACTTCGAATATTCGGCAAATTTCTTATTCATATTTCGATGTTTAATTACATTAGCTACTTAAAAACCGTGCAAAAGTAGTCATTATATTTGAAATGAGCAACTATGACAACTCTTACACGCTTGAATGAAAATAGGGAAAGCTTGCAGGGAAAACCTGAAAAGATACGGGATAATCTCTATCTTTAGGCTGCAGATATATATCTTTAGGTTGAAGATACGTATCTTTAGTCTGCAGATATGTATCTTTAGGATAAAGATAGAGATTTCCTCGGATGTTGTGAACTTTTCCCTCGGTGTCTGGAACTTTTTCTCCCGCCTCTCCCCTTTTCTCTTATACCGAAAAAACCTCATAGCATCCCAAATATCCGTAATTCGGGTAGTGTTTCTTTCCAAAATCGTCCCTAACTTTACGGCGTAATTAAACTTAAAGCAGAAACGATATGAAACGATTTGCATTATTCATCGCGGCCGCCCTGCTGGTTTGCCTCCCGGCGGTTGCACAAAAGACGGAAGCCATGAAAGGTAAAACATTGGTTGTCTATTTCTCGGCCACGGGAAATACGGAACGGGTGGCGAAAATGATCGCAACAGCTGCCCAAGCGGATTTGTACAAGATTCAACCCGCGAAAGACTACACCTCGGCCGATTTGGACTGGCATAACAAATCATCCCGTTCGAGTGTGGAAATGAACGACGCGAAAGCCCGTCCGGAATTGAGCGGAAGCGTATCGAACTGGGCGGATTACACTACGGTTTATTTGGGTTATCCCATTTGGTGGGACCAAGCTCCACGCATTATCAACTCGTTTATCGAGAGCTACGATTTCTCCGGAAAGGTAGTCATTCCGTTTGCCACTTCAGGTAGCAGCAGCATCTCCCACTCTGCCCAGGAACTGAAGAAGACTTATCCTTCCATCAATTGGCAAAAAGGGAAGCTCCTCAATGGGGTTACACAAACAGACATTTCAAACTGGATTCAAAAATAACTTCATACATTATATCATCATGAGAAAGAATTTTGGAGCCAAGCCGCTCAGCTATCCGCAACCGGTGCTGATTATCGCGGCCTACGACGAGAACGGGACACCCAATGCCATGAATGCGGCATGGGGTGGCATCAGCGAGATGAACGAAATCAGCATGTGCCTCAGCGCAGGGCATAAAACCGTAAAGAACATCCTAAAGCGGAAAGCCTTTACCGTAAGTATGGCCGACGCAGCCCATGTAATTGCCTGCGATTATGTAGGTATCGTGTCGGGAAACCAGGTAGAAGACAAGTTCGCAAAGGCCGGATTCCATGCCACGAAATCCGAGTTTGTAGATGCGCCACTTATCGACGAACTCTCCGTCGCCCTCGAATGCCGGTTGAAAGATTACAGCCCGGAGACTTGCATCCTGCGAGGAGAAATCGTGAACGTCAGCGTAGACGAGCGCGCCTTGGACGAACAAGGGAAAGTAGACCCTGCCAAAGTCGCCCCCATCTGTTTCGACCCCTTCAATAATACTTATTTGAAGATAGGCGAGAAAGTAGGCAATGCCTTCGCCGATGGGAAACAACTCAAGTAAATGGGACCACACCCTTAAGTACAAGAAACGTCCTCCCCGATTGAGAGAAGGACGTTTCTTTATTTATACAGGGTTCGCTCAATTCCTCACCTTCATCCGCTCCTCGCCGATACATATTATATATACGCCCTTCGGCAACGAATAAGACCGAAGTCCCTCCTGTCGTTCACGCTTAAGGATTGTGCCGTTCATCGTGATAATCATCACCTCTTGCGGTTGTGAAGTATAGATATATAAGTTACCATTCTGCGTGTAAACCTTGATGCCTTCGATATCGGACATGCCTGTCGGCTCCTCCTCTATCTTCTCCACGCCTTCTACTTTGACGTAGATATCAGCATATACATTGTAGATAATGTACTCGCCTGGCTGCACACCTTCTTCTACCTCTTCCCAATAGCCATAAAGACTGCGCTTGAACAGCACCTTTAGGTTCTCCGCATTGTAACCCTCTTCTACTTCCACATAGACGCTTACTTGGTTCCCCTCCTTTACTACGCCTTTGCTCAAGGAAGCATCCAC
This sequence comes from uncultured Parabacteroides sp., assembly GCA_944325335.1. Taxonomy (GTDB): domain Bacteria; phylum Bacteroidota; class Bacteroidia; order Bacteroidales; family Tannerellaceae; genus Parabacteroides. Next base: position 61,536 of record CALUZR010000006.1, read on the forward strand.
GCCTTCGCAGACATCCTTGAATTGGATGTTGTAGTAGAGGGGTGTGGGGTCGGGCTTGGGAGCTGGTTCTTCTTCCTTTGCCTTTACTGAAACATCATAAGTTAATGTACCTTTATAATTTGTACTCTCGTAAGTAACCGTAATAGTTGCTGTTCCTTCTCCCACTGGAGTCACCAATGCTTCGCTCTTGATTTCTGTATTCACTTCTCCGGCACGAGTGGAAAGAGTCTCTATTTCTTCTACTGTTGCTATATCGGTATCACTACTTACCCATTCCCAATTCCCGTTCTGTTCACTATCCGGCAATCCGGTTATGGTAGCGGTCAATGTGAATGCTGTACCTCCGGCTTCGAGTGTAATTGTCTGCTCCTGTTCGTCCGGTCGGCTAATCTCTACTTCGCCCGCTTCCACCTCCAAAGTATAAGTCGCTTCGCCGGTATAATTCGGGTCAGCCGATTTTGCCGTGATCTTTACCTCTCCAACAGCTACCGCCGTTACCGTACCATCTTGTGATACCGTCGCCATATCCGTATTCTCGCTGAAATAAGTTACCGCAAGACCTGTCGGTTCTACTGTTAATACGTTCTTACATGTTTCACCAACCTTTATCTTCTTGGCATCTTCAGCAAAAGAAAGGATTGCCTCATCTTTCTCGATAGTAAACTCTACCGTTTCTTCCAATCCCGTATAATTGTCCGTGCTTTCCACTGTCGCTTTCAACACATAATCGCCAGCATCCGTAGGCGCTGTTTCACTATATTCTTTCGAATCCTTAGGGGCATACGTGAATGAGACTTCGCCGAATTTCGCCGCTCCTGATGGTGTATTGGGCGTTTCATTATATGTCCACCCCTTTATAGTTGGAGCCGTTATCCATTCGTTCTTGGCTTGCGTAATGTTAAACTTTTTCGTTACTTCATCTCCAAATAAACTACCTATAGGCATAATGGTGATGGTCGCCTCGCCCGCGTCCGTGTTATTCTCGTAAGTTACCGTGTAATCCTCGCCTTGGGTATATTCTTCTTCTATCGTTTCCGGAAGAGTTATCGTTACCTTCGGAGTTATCGCCTCCCCCGTGTAGGTGTAGGAATCCTTCTCTATCACGACCATCTTTTCCGTCAATTTATGTTGCACCGTCCCGCTTATGTTTTCGGCTCCCGTAATCGAGCCGCCCGTCTCCACGCGGATGGCGCCGGCACCCTTCAGCTCACCTTCAACCGTCAGCTCACCGTTAACCGTCAGCGTCACGCCTTCCGGCACGGTGAGCGAGGTGCCTTCGGGAACGTTCAGCGTGTACCCCTCCGGAATCGTCAGGTCGACCGGCAGCTCGGGGGCGTCCTGGACCTGTGCCTCTTTCGCGTCATTCACGAAGACGAAACCCGCATCATAAGCGCTCTCCGGAACATTTCCCCGAACCTTTGCCTCCGGTCCGATGATAAGAGTGCCATCGTTCATTAGGATATTCCCGTTCAGGTTGATTGTCCCGCCGGTGATTGCCACAGTGGAGGATTTATCCCCCGAGATGGCAGGCTCTGAGGACATTCCATCGCTTCTTATTGTCAGCCAGCCCTCTCCGGAAATAAAAAGGGAAGAGTTAGTAAGACTGATACCCTTCGACATATTCCCTCCGTAAGTGATGGTGTTGTTTAGACCTTCTTCCAATACCAAGTTAAGGGTAGTATTATTCTCCAAATTCATGGCTTTGCTGTTTGGTTTTGACATTGTAATCGTCACACCGCTGAATGTCATCTCGTGTTTACCGCCTTGTATACGTTGTATACGGATAGCAAAGTCGCCGGGGCCTTCTCCGTCATTGAAGCTTCCGGTGACTCTGTAGTCGGTGTTTTCTTGGTTAATAATAAGGGGGTTACCATTATTAAGAGGCCGGTCTACTGGCACTTGCGCTGCGAGCGGGAGGCAAAGCAGGAAAAGTAACAGGGTAAAAAAAGCCCGCGCGTAGTGTCGGTTCTCGACACCCCGTCCGGGCTTCTCGTTATACCTTATTATATAACGCTTGCTTGCTTGCTTGCTTGCTTGCTTGCTTGCTTGCTTGCTTGCTTGCTTGCTAAGAAATTAGCGTATTCCACCAAAGGATTTACGCTAAAAGAAGTTAATGCGCTGTATATTTTGCAAGTATTCATCATGCTTATTTTGTTGTTGATGCGCCAAAGGTACGATTTGTTTTTGTTTCCTACAACCAAATGACGATTTTTTTACACAATTCCTTGTGCCATCATCGCACGTGCCACCTTCATGAACCCGGCGATATTGGCGCCCTTCACGTAGTTAACGTAATCGCCTTCCTTGCCATGCGCCACGCACTGGCCGTGGATATCGCTCATAATCTGGTGCAAACGCGCATCCACCTCGGCTGCAGACCAGGAGATATGCATGGCGTTTTGCGTCATTTCCAAACCAGAGGTCGCTACACCACCTGCATTCACCGCCTTGCCCGGCGCAAAGAGTTGATGATGGGCGATGAAGAGGTCGACCGCCTCGGCCGTGCAGCCCATATTCGACACCTCGGCCACACAGAGCGTATGGTTGTCGATGAGCTGCTGGGCGTCGTCGGCATCCAATTCGTTTTGCGTCGCACATGGAAGCGCGATGTCCACCTTTTGTTCCCACGGTTTGCGGCCGGCATAGAACGTGGCGTTCGGGAACTCTTCGACGTAGGGCTCGACCACGTCGTTGCCCGACGCGCGGAGTTCCAGCATGTAGTCGATCTTCTCGCCAGAGATGCCTTCCGGGTCGTAGACATAGCCGTCCGGACCGGAGATCGTGACCACCTTCGCGCCCAGCTGCGTCGCTTTCGTGGCGGCACCCCAGGCTACGTTTCCAAAGCCGGAAAGCGCTACGGTCTTTCCTTTTATATCGATGCCGTGCTCGTCCAGCATCTGGTGTACGAAATAGAGCGCGCCGAAGCCCGTCGCTTCCGGACGCAAGATCGAACCGCCATATTCCAACCCTTTGCCCGTGAAGGTACCCGTATGTTCGCGTTTCAGCTTCTTGTACATGCCGAAGAGGTAGCCGATTTCACGTCCGCCCACGCCGATATCGCCCGCCGGGACATCCGTATCGGGACCCACGTTGCGCCACAGCTCCAGCATGAAAGCCTGACAGAAACGCATGATTTCCGCATCGCTCTTACCACGCGGAGCAAAATCGGAACCGCCCTTCGCGCCACCCATGGGCAACGTCGTCAGCGCGTTCTTAAACGTCTGCTCGAATCCTAAGAATTTCAAAATAGAAAGATTAACGGAAGGATGGAAACGCAACCCACCCTTGTACGGACCGATCGCATTATTAAATTGTACACGATACCCTAAATTCACCTGGATTTCGCCCCGGTCGTCGACCCAAGGCACACGGAACGTAAAGATACGGTCCGGCTCCACTAAACGTTCAATGATTTTCGCCTTCTCGAACTCCGGATGTTCGTTATACACATCTTCGATCGATAAAAGGACTTCCTTAACGGCTTGTAAATACTCTTTTTCGCCCGGATGCTTAGCTTCCAAAGCGGCTAAAATAGCTTCTGTCTTCATCATGCATACTGTTTAAGTTTAACATTATGTATGCAAAGGTAGTGATTCATCCGAGAACAGCAAGCGTTTTGCTTACAAAATGTAAGTCAAATCACCAAAATTTATTTTGACTCGGATTGTATTCGAATCCCGCCGCCTGCAATTTCTGCACAAGCAGGCTTTTACTAACGTGTAAATCATCGCAAAGCGCGTCGAGCGACGCATAATTGTCGCGCAATTTCGTGTTCACAAAGCTGAACAGCATCATCGGATCTGTAGGTAATTCCATCATGTCTTTAAATCTCCTTTAAATTTCGCGGCAAAGGTAAGGCTTTTTCAGGAAAACTTAGGCGACTTTTCTGTCAAATATGCCCAAAAACGTGCGGGAAGTTGCTGGCGATGGAGGCGTGGGTTCAGCCGTTCCTTGATGGCGATGGTCTTGAAATAGGATTGCCAGAGCTGTTGATAGAGCTCCTCGCCTTCTGCCAGCTTCTCTTTCGGGAGATGCGGCTCGATAGTTTCCGCAAACCGGACCTCTTGTACCTCTCCTTTTCCATCGTAATAATAACCATACGAGCGGCGGGCATCGTACACGAGCCACGGCTGGTCGGCAAAGCGGTCGGTGAAGTAGTGCAGGGCGAGTGGATATACATTATAAATAGGCGCCAGGGCGGAGAAATAAATCCCGTCCGCCGTCTTCTGGAAACGGGTGAATTGGATGACGCGGGTGCATTCGTTGCTTACCTTCTTCCAAAGTTGGGAGCAGGCCAGCACGTCGGCATCTGCCAAGTTGTAGACGCTCCGTCCTTTCGTGTCGAAGAGCTTGCGGAGGTAACGGAAGAGCAGCTCGTCGACACCGGGAAGTTCTGAGAGCCAACACGACGTGATGCCCCGCATGAATTCACCCCGCACGAGCCGCGCCACCCCTTGCCACACGCGCCCCGCCAGGGCTTCGTCGGTCAAGACCTCCAGCACCTCATCGTCGAACAGGCCCGCCGGTTCCTGTAAGTCCAACAACCTTTCGGGGAATTGCCGCCGGTTGTAGGCATGGAACACGCAAGTCAAAAGGCCTTCGAACGTCTTATCGTATCGGAACACGCACGCCATCTCCCTCAGTCTTCAAACGTAAGGATTAATTGCCGCTCGTCTGTCTTCTTCGTGCGTGTCAGCTGATGGCGGACGAACGCAGGCGAGAGTTCTTGAATCGTACGGAAAGGCAACTCACGGCAAGTAATAAAATAGCGCGCCTTCTTCATCACCACACCCATCTTCTTTAGTTGCTCGGACGAGAGCGGGGCAAAACGGCGCGAGACGAGTATCATCTTGGCCGACTTCACACCAATGCCCGGCACGCGGAGTAGCTGCTCGTAATCCGCCCGGTTCACGTCCACAGGAAAATATTCCGGGTGACGCAATGCCCATGCCAGCTTCGGATCGATCTCGAGGTCGAGGTTCGGCATGGCATCGTCTACGATTTCATCTACCTTAAACTCATAAAAGCGCAGCAGCCAATCCGCTTGGTAAAGCCGATTCTCGCGTACCAGCGGCGCTTGCCTCATGGCCGGGAGGCGCGTATCATACGTATTTACATGGATATAACCAGAATAGTAGACGCGCTTCATCGTCGGCCGGCGATACAGGGCAGACGAGAGGCGGAGCACGTCGCGGTCAGTATCCGGCGTGGCGCCGATAATCATCTGCGTGCTCTGTCCGGCCGGGGCGAAACGTGGGGCGTGGCGGAAATGTTTCCGCTCTTCGGCCTGCTGCAAAACGCCCTGCTGGATATAGCGCATCGGGGTGAATACCTGTTGGAAATCTTTGTCGGGCGCAAGGAGTTTGAGGCTCGTCTCATTGGGAATCTCGATGTTGACGCTCAAGCGGTCAGCGTAGCGTCCGGCTTCGTTCACCAGTTCGCGGCTCGCCCCCGGGATGCTCTTCAGGTGGATGTAACCGTTAAAATGGTGCACCTCGCGCAGGTCTTTTGCCACCCGCACGAGCCGCTCCATCGTATAGTCTGGGCTGCGCACCACGCCAGAGGAAAGAAACAACCCTTCGATATAGTTGCGGCGATAGAACTCCATCGTCAGCTCCACCAGTTCGCGGACAGACAACGTGGCGCGCGGAATGTCGTTGCTCACCCGGTTGATGCAATAGGCGCAGTCATATTTGCAATAGTTCGTGAGCATGATTTTCAGGAGCGAAATGCAGCGGCCGTCTTCCGCAAAGCTATGGCAAATACCCCACCCTGCCGCACTGCCGACCGCGCCGACCCGATGCGACCTTGACGTGCCACTCGAAGCGCACGAGACGTCGTATTTCGCCGACTCCGCCAATACCTGCAACTTTTTCAATACCTCGTCTGTCATCTTTTCCTTCCTTTCTACTTAAATTCCCCAATATCCGGCCAGAAATCCTTTCCCTAAACTTTAGCGAGCAAATATCCGACCGGAAATTGGCTACTTTTACAGCAAACGGGCGGCCAAACGGACAATCAAGTCGAAATCGGTATCCCGGTATCCCGTTTCCCAAGGGGTCGTGTCTGCCGGGTTGTTCCGCTCGGCTTGGAGCTGGTCTGCCCGCGCCTTGTCACCCTTGTAGACGGCGGCGCACCATTCAGCCGGCTTACTGTCGGGATATTTCTCCTTCCACGAAGCCGCCAGCGCATCCGCTTCGTCCGTCCGCCCCAGCTCGCGCAAAGATAAGGCAGAAAGCAGTTCGGCCGACACGAAATGGGAGGATTTTTTCGCCTCTTGTGCCACTTTTTCAAATAGCTCCTTCGCCTTCACGTCGTTGCCTTTCCCGGCATACACTTTGGCTTCGAGATAATCCTCCACGCGGGTGTCGATTTGGTCGTCGTAGGGTTTACCTACGCCCAAGTTCTCTGGCCATTCCATCGAGGCTTCAATCGACTTCGCGGCACCCCCGTATTGCTTCTTCGAGATTTGCTCCATGGCTTGGAACAGATTGGCGGCACGGTAAACCGCCCGGCCCGCGTAGGCACCTTCGTTCGGAAGGACGTGGATGCGCTTCAAAAGCGCGATGCAATCCCGGTATGCCCCCGTCTCGCACAACGCATTCGCATATTTCAGCCCAATATAATAATTGTCCGCATACTTCTTCGCATACTTCTTACCTGTTTCCACGGCTGCCTGCCAATCCTTGGCCGCTGAATAATAGTTCAGCAACGCTTGTCCGACGCGCCACGACGGATCGATCGCCTCAGCCCGTTGCAAATCAGCCAACCGCGCCTCGCCCTGTTTCAACTGCGCGCGAGAGAGGTAGAACGGTGCATAGTCCATCGGCGCGCAGGCATCCAGCTTCTGCAACGCCTCTTCCGGCTGATGGTTCGCCCACAGAATCAAGCCCTGGTAATAATCTGCTTTCCACGAAGGCAATTCCCGCGTCGCCCATTGCAAAGCAGGCATCGATTCCGGACGGAACGGGAAGACGAAATCCGGCGAACCGGCATTCGCCCGCTCCAACATCGCCCGAGCGTCCGCCTTCTTCCCTACCTTATTTAATAGGTACGCGGCACGATAAAGGGCGATCGGATAATCCCCGGCACAGGCATAGAGCGCCAACGCTTCGTCCGCCAAGCCGATGCGCTCGTACCAACCGGCCAGTTCCATATATGTCTCTTGCGGCAATTCATTCCGGATAAGCGCGGTAAAGGATTTCAGTTCATCCGCCGACTTGGCCCCACTGAGCCATGCCTGCTCGAAGCGGACAGGATGATAAAGCGGCAGGTCGGCCAGTACTTGTTCGATTTCAGCCTCCGCCTTTCCCTTTTCGCCCAAATAGCGATACGCCACCGCCAGGAGCTGACGGGCATCCAAATTCTTCGAGTTATATTCCAACGCCTTCTGGGCATAATGCACGGCGCGCTTCCAATCCTTATCCTGGGCAAACATTTCGCCCAATTGCTCGTACGCCGCCGTGCGCACGTCTGCCGAGAAGGAAGCAATCGAGAAGGCAGCCTTCGCTTCGGTCAGATGACCCAACACACGGTTTGCCAACGCATAGAGGTAGTTCGCCTCGCCGTCATACGTATCGATGGCCAATGCCTTCTTCGAGAGCGAAAGGGATTCCTCATACCTTCCCTCGCGATAATACAAAGAGGCCAAGCGCACCAACGCCGGCGCGAAACTAGGTTCTTTCGCCAACGATGCCTGGAGGCACGCCTCTGCCTTGTCGAGCACCTTTTGGTTCATCCATTGCGTGCCCTCCGTATACAATCCAAAGGCGGAGTCCCAGTCGAAATCTTCAGGCGTGGATGTCGGACGTTTCAGTTCATAATCCGCCGGATTATCGCTATAAACCAATTGGTCGTCGCCTATGATTATTTTCAGTTTCCCCGCTGGAATGGAAGCAGCAGAAAGGTAGACCGGCTCGAGCACTTTCGTGTGCAGTGGCAACGTCTCTACCAATTTCCCGTCATTGTATAGCTTCACCTCCGTAGAGAGTGCTTCCAACGGAGAGAAGGCGAGCTTCAAACCATCCGCCTCGCGCGTGACATGCAACGCCCCGATGCGGCTCGCCTTCGAAACACCCTGGATTCCCTTCACGGGATACCAATACTCCATCCATTCATCCGTCATCTGCGGCGCGAAAGCAAAATGCTTATAAGGCGTATAACCACTGTTAGAGGCGGGCTGGTTGAACATACGTCCGGATTGCAGCTCGATGTATTGCCCGTCCGTATCGGTCAAGAGGTCTTCCCAAATCGCCCCTTCGCGCGACAAGCCCCAGAGGAAAATCTTCATGCCCAGCTTCTCGTCGAAGTCCGCGTGGTGAATCGATCCGAAATCCTCGCCATGCCAATAGACACCGTAATAATCGTTGTAATAACCCAGGATATGGTAGGACTTCGAGCCTCCGAAGTTATTCTTCTCATACCAACCGATGTTACGCCCCGCTTCGTCTATCGGGAAGGCAAACACTTCGCCCCCATGCCCAATGCCCCGATTGCCCGGATAGCAGAACTCGGCGTTCTTGCCCACCGGATAACCGGCGTTCATCCATTGGTAATAGGGCTGGTCGAGCGACGATTGGTTGTACCACGTAGTGTGCGTCGTAAAGTAGCCTTTGTCTTTCGGGAGGTTCACTTCGACGGTCCATGCCGTGCGCGTCACCCATTCATAGGAAAAGATGTAGCAGCTCACGCTCCCGTCCGCCTGCTCCTTCACGAGGTAATCGACCGGCGTGCTCGACGAAGGCGCATGGCCAATGATGCCGAAGTTGAACTCGATGCCGCCCGATGTCCACGGTCCGCGCATCGCAATATCGCGGAACTTCGCCACGCCGTTATCGTAAATAAACTCTTTGCCCGTGGTCTTGTCTACCGCGCCCCAAATCTTCCCGCCTACTTCGGGGAACATTTCCAAGCGGATATAGTCGTTCTCAAGCACCACGCTCTTCCATTCCTTCTGGACGCCCTTCGCGGCAAAACCATCGAAGCGGAAATAGGGATAATAGAGATTGGAAGGAGTCGCTACCGGACTCGGATCAGAGAAGAGGTAACTTTTCATCTCGCGCGGCTGCTCGGCGATAGACGCCTGTTGCGCCACCAAAGGTTGCAGCATCCAAGCCGCGCACAAGGATATAATCAAAACTCGTTTCATGGTAAATTATCTATTAATTGATTTTTCTTTTTGGAGGAAACCGCTCCCTAAGCTCTAAGGGAAGCTTTCCCTAAGCATTAAGGGAGACCTTCCCTACGAGCTGAGGGAATGCCTCCCTTAACCCGTAGGGAAAAGTTCCTTATTCTACGACAATCAGCCAGCCTTTCCCTTTCGGTACGGTGATGGTCTCACCGGCCTTCCAGGTCTTTTCTTCTTGGAAATTGTCAATCTTTGGGGCATGGAGCGTCGCCTTCTTCGGATCGAGGCCTAAGGCTTCCCAATCGATATCCAACGTCACCTGCGCATCCTGGTCTTCCCACGTCGCAAGGGAAATCAACGCCTTCTCTCCTTTGTGGAGATAAACCGTGGCGAGGGTCTTGTCCTTGCCGGTCTTGACTGGATTATCGGATACCCAATAGCCGATCATCTCGCTATCTTTCATGCCAAATGTATCCCAGAAGTGCCAGAGCGGACGGTTATCCACGCCGTAACCCGGGTTGCGGCCTGTCATGCCATAAAGCATCCCGCGCCATTTGTTGCCGCCTTCCCAAAGCATCTCGCCCATTAGGCCATAAGGAAGACCGGAAACTTCCACCATCCAAAACTCCGGCGGCATGTCGTAATCGAAATATTCGCCAAACCAGAGGCGGTCGAGGTATGGGAAATGCTCCAGATAAAGGTTCGCGCTGTTCGCAAATCCGTCGCGGTCGTTGTATTGGTTGGCCGAGTGCAAATCAATAAGCGCGCCCGGATTCGTACGGTTCAGGATCTTGCGGACACGCTTCATCGACATGCGGTCGAACGCGAGGTCGTCAATATACAATCCATCGATACCCACATGCTTCAGCAGCCAATCCAATCCTTCCATATAATAATTATGCCAACGAGAGACGCCCGTATTCACAATCGCCGCGTCTTTCACCGTATAGGCAAACCAAGCCGCAATGTAATTCTGGTCGAGGTGCTCCTGGAGCCATGAATAACCGCCGCCTTCTCCTTTCGAGAAGATTTCGCCGCCCAAGCTGCGCAACGCGAACAATTCCACGCAACTGTTCGAAAGCTCGCGCACGGTGTTGTAGATTTTCACCTTCATGTCACGGGCATGGGCTCCGTCGATGTACGACTTCATCTCCTTCGTGCGGAGGAAAGGATAATTAATAAACGGGTTGATGCCCGTTGCGTGGTGGATATTTACGACCGTTGCACCGAAATCAGCAATATCGTCGATAAACTCATACCCGTGGTAATAGCGGTCGTGCCATTGCTTGTTCGTATTGATCGTGCGGAACGGCGTCACCAGGATATTGAAATAATAATAGAGACGGTCGCCCTTCTTCACCGTCCGCGTACCGGAATAGGCATTTACCAGCGCACTCCCGTCCGCATTCTTGCTCAATGCAATACCACCATTTCCATTATTACACCAAGAAACAGGCATGTGGAGCGGTTTCTCGTGGTAGAAGTTCGTGTTCAAGGGGCGTTCATATTTATTGTCGTAGAAACGGAGTTGCATACCGGCGTTCACATCGCCTGCCCATACGGCGTCTTGGTTTTTCTTCACGTCCCATTTCCAATCGAGCGGATGGTAATAGCCGCCCTTCTCACCCAAGCCCATCATGTATTTGGCAATACCGGGCGCGAGGTTTGTCTGCAAGGCCACGTCGTTCACGGTGCCATCTTCGCGGGCTATCAAGGTGACTTTATAGGTCATGTTGCCGTCCGATTCCAATTCGCCTTCCAGCTGCATCAGGAAGCGGTCGTTCTGGTTCATCGCTTTCCAAGCCACGGCTGCCGGTTTGTGCTTCGTGATGGCGAAGTCGAGGTTTTCCCACGCGCCGCCGTCGGCTGCCAATGTCATCGGGCTGGCCAGCAACGCACGTCCTTCGGTGCCAATCTTCGTCAATGTTTCTTTAAAATAGCTGGTGATGGAAGCTGGGAAGCCAGTCTCTGAAAGCTGGATGTCGCGTCCTAAGATCGAAAGCTGCTTGTCCTTCAGCACGACCGGCGTATAGGGCGCGATCACTTCGTCGTCGAACCCGATCTGCGAGTTCAGCCAGCGGAGGCGCGAATGGCGCCACGGTTCGTTGTCGCCATGGTTGGCAATGACGTTGTCCGTCACGGTCAGCGAGACATCCACGGTTTTCGTCTCGGCATTATCCGCCGAAACCGTTACTGTCCCTTCGTACACGCCGGTCGAAAGCTGTTCCGGGACCTGCGCCCCAATCCACAACGCCTGCACCTTCCCTTTCTCTACGGAGCAATCCTTCTCGAAGACGGTGCCCGTCACGTCGATACCTCCCGTATTGAAGCAAGTGAACGCCGAGGCCGGAATCTGTTCGCCCGTCTTCGCATTCGTCAGGGCCGAATAATTTACCTGCAAATGGTCCACGTCGGCACGCGCCGCCCATACGCCAAGCTGGAAAACATAATATTCGCCCTTATCGGCCGTACCGGAGAAGGAGTCCTGTTTTCCCTCCGCAATCCAGCGGTAAGGAATGTCTGTCGTCATCCGGATCGGATAGCGGCGGTCTTCGGTAAACAAGAAATACTTGTTGTCCAGCTGCGTCTTCAGCAACGCCCGCTTCTCGTTCTCCGTCGCGATGACTTCCATGGGGTAAAAGCTGTGGAAATCGTCGATGGCTTGGTACTGGACTACCTCAGCGGCCGGCAATTTCGGCGCCACGCGTTTCGTCAGCTTATGCTTCGCCAGCCATTCGTCGGAAGCCGTTTTTTCGAACGCGGGATACGTCACGGTGGGGTAATACTTGCTCCCGCTTTGCACGTTCTTCAGGTAATAAATGTAATACTGGCCGGGGACGGTCTGCGGCTGGAAAACCACCTTCCCTTGCTCGCGGTTGATTTCAAACCGCGCCACGTTCGTGATGCGTTTACCCGTGGCCGCATCCACCACAATGAGGTTTTTCGCCTCCGGATTTTGGTCGCGCCGGCGCCAGTCCAACGTGGCCAATACCGCATCCGCCTTTTCATCGACGGCTACTACGACGCGATGATTCCCCAGCGAATCCGCGTCCCATGTGCCCGTCCCATACAGTTCCGGCAACGGCTTTTCTTGCGCCATCACGCTCGGAATGAAGGCAAACGAGCAACAAACAATTACGAATAAGTTTTTCATACGATATTACTTTTTAATAAGTCTACTATTCTTTTATCCCCGTTTCCAAAGGGAGAAATGCCTTTTAAAATTTTTGGAAAGCATTCCGCACGTCTGCGCCGCCCTTTAAAATTTTTGGAAAGCATTTCGCACGTCTGCGCCGTCCTTTAAAATTTTTGGAAAGCGCCCCGCACGTTTGCGCAGCCCTTTAAAATTTTTGGAAAGCCCCGCGCACGCTTGCGCCGTCCTTTAAAATTTTTGGAAAGCCCCGCGCACGCTTGCGCCGTCCTTTAAAATTTTTGGAAAGCCCCGCGCACGCTTGCGCCGTCCTTTAAAATTTTTGGAAAACGCGCCGCAAACGCTTTTCGTCGTCACAAAAATAGGGAAAAAGGAATCAATATGTTGCTTTCTCCCCTTAATTTTTTCAGGGCAATTGCAGCCGGATGCGCTCCAACAATTCCCGTTGCGGACGGCGGCGTTCCAAGTCTTCCGGGTCTACTTGCCGGTTGAACGCCTGCTTCAGCCGTTTATTCTCTTCCGTAAAGAAAGCGACCTCTTCGGCCGAGAAGTTTTTCCGCAGACGGGATTCGGGCGTGCAAAGCGCATAGCCCAGCTTCTGCAACGTCTCGCCCGCTACCGACTCGAACAGCGCGACATCCTCCGGGGAAAGCTCCTGGAGGAACTTGTGCGTGTTGTCTTTCAAGATGGGTTTCGTAACGTTCTGCCACATACGCCCCGCCACGGCCGTATTTTTCGACTCGCGACTTTTGTAATATTCCAGCGCACGGGCAGAATAAGATACACCGAGGAAATCACACAACTCGCGCAATTTCTTTTCCGGCTCGGCGATGAGCGATTCGTAGCTCAGGCGGAAAAAACGGTCCGCCGGCGTCCGCTCCTGCAGGCGCAACGCCTCCTCTTGGTCTTTCATCCAATTCTGAGCCAAGGCGTAGATATGCTTTTCGCCCACAATCGCTTTTTGGAAAGACAACGCCACGTCGCGCCCGTCGCGATAGAGGTAAATATAGTACGGACGAAGCCCGGTCCGCTCGATGCCTTCCGCGAAGAAAACATTCTTCATGCTCTTGCAAATCCAAAAATCCGCGTGATGCTGGCGGGCGGCCGACTCGTAGATTGCCCGGAAGATCTCGTACAGATTCGGCTCCTGGCAAGCCGCTGCGATTTCATCCGCGTCCAGCACGACACCTTCCCACGGCACGGGATTGACCCTTACCAACTCGCACACGTCGGCAACCAACCGATGGAAATTCGCTTCGACATGCAAATCGCCATAAGCTGGCAAGAGCGGCAGGAAACGTTGTAAAATATGGGGCGGATGCGGCGCGGTTATCCCGTCGATTTCTTCCAGCATCACCCGCAACAGATTGGAACCCGAACGCTGCGTCCCGATCATCTGTATTCCTTGTATGGTATTCTTCTGTTCCATTTTCTTTAAAAAAGCAGGAAGCCCGCCACGCCTGAACCCAAAATCAGGTAGATCGGACTTACATTATACTTATACGATAAAACAAATGCAGCTAAAAACAACAAAGCCGAAAAGAGCGAAGGCGCCATGGTCTGCCCGATCGTCAACCCGGACGCGAAAATCATCCCGACCACCGCCGCCCGGATGCCTTTCATCGCCGCCTTCAACGCGACGGATTGGTTCACCTGCGCCATGAAGCGGGAAAGCAACACGATTAAGACGGCTGGCGGCGTGAACATTCCCACCGTGGCCAAGAATGCTCCCCCGACGCCCGACACCTTATAACCAATAAATGCCGCGGTGATAAAGATGGGCCCCGGCGTAATCTGCCCGATCGCGATTCCGTCGGCAAATTCCGAAGAGCTAAGCCAGGCCAACTGGTCGACAAACAGCTCGTGGAGCGCGGGAATCACCACATACCCGCCCCCGAACAGCGTAAGGCTGATGCCGGAAAAGGTCGTGAGCAATTGCACGTCGAGCGGCGCGCCCAGCCATTTCCCGCCCCAAAGCAACAGGCAGAGCAAGAGGAAAAGAATCGTTCCCGAAACGAGCCATTGCCGCTTCCCCACTTTCACCCGGTCTGCCACCGGATTCTCTACCGAAGTACGGAAAAGGAAATAGCCTGCCACACCGCTACACACGATGAGGAGAAAAGTCAACGTGAACCCGCCCCAAAAGACAAGCGCCAACGCCGCCAGCAACGCCATTAGCCATTGCGCCCGGAGTTTCATCTTCCGCGCCATGCCAATCGCCACCGTAAGGATCAACGCGGTAATCGTCGGCATGATGCCCATGAATATATTCTTCACAGCCGGTACATCGCCGTAGGTGAAATAACCCCACGAGAGCGCAACTACCAATAAAAAGGACGGAATGATAATCCCCAAGAAGGCCATCACCGCGCCCCATACGCCCCGCAGGCAATACCCCACGTAGGCAATCACATTCACCGCCATCGGTCCCGGAAGCATCGACGCGAGCGAAACGCCGTCCAGCAGCTCTTCTTCCTCCAACCGATGGTCTATATCCACTAATTGCCGCTTCACGATCGCCACCAGCGACATATAGCCGCCGAAAGCCGTCGCGCCCAGCTTCAAGAAGGTCCAAAATATATAAAACAAGGTATTAGATTTCATCTTTCTGTTCAATCAATGGCTGTAAAATAGGAGTTGAATAGCGATTGGGGCACGTAAATCGCCCGATAAGGCGCATACGCCATGATACTTTCCCAAAGGACTTTCCCCGACGGGTCGGTGATGAGGATGGCGCCGGTCTTCGAGCTGCACTGGAGGATGTTCCCGTTCGGGAGCAATTCAGCATTTCCCATGCGCGAGGTGTACCGTTCGGGAGGGAGCATCACCGTCATTGTCGTCTCCGCAGTCCGGTTCGTTTCATCCAACCGGAAGGCACGCGCGCCGGAACGCTCCGCATACAGTCCGTTGTCGAAGAGCATCAAATCGCCGTTCGCATTGATATAGGGCGAATGTTGGAAGGAGAAATAACAGGTAGTATCCATCTGGAAATCGCCCCCGCGGCCGAACTTCCAAAGCAGCTGGCCCGTCTGCCGGTCGATTTTCCAAATCTGGTCTTCGATGGGAACGGAAACGAGGTAATTACTGTCCGTATCGAACGAAAGCGCGTTCATGTGGAAACGGTCATACTGGTAACGCGTGATGTAAGGGTCTTTCGCGATATTCCACACATCCCAAGCCGACCACGTATCCAATACATTCCCCAGCGTGTCGAGCACGAGGATGCCGTCGCCGCCCAACGTATCGCGCACCATCCGTCCGCCGATTTCTACCTCCGCCACTTTCTTCGGACGGTACAATGTATATAAATGATGGTCCTCGTCCATCAACACATCATGATGGATGACCTGGTATTCCTTTTCTTTCTTTATCTTGTTCAAGTCTAAACGCCAAAGCATGTCTCCCGTGAGTGAAACTTCCGCCATGCCCGTACCGCCGGCAAACCCAATCGAGCCGCGCCGCATGGGTTTCTTATGTTCTTCCTGACGTACCTCCTCCGGAGTCATCGGCTCGTCGTCTACAAAATCCTTGACAAAAGGACGGAGCATAGCGAGGAACGTCCCCCGCGGCGTAATCGAGGCGGCCCGCACACCGATATCGTCTATTTGCCAATACCAACGCATGTCGCCGTTCTTGTCTATCAAAGCCATATAACCTGGCAAACGCCCGAAGCAAACGAGGATGTACCCGTCGTCGCCCAACGCTTCGCCATCGTGCGGACGCTCGTCGACCAGCCAATGGTTCACCAGCCAAGGCGATTGTTCGCGCGTCTTGAAGGATAATTCTTTCGATTCCTGCTTGAACCAATTATCAATCACAATGCGGTAGGTGTATTCCGTCCCCGCCTTGAGCAACAACAAATCCAGGCGATGAAGCGTATCGGCCGGAGAGGTCCGCGTCCGGAACGCCTTCCCCGTCTCCTTTTCTTCATATTCAATATATACGGGCGCCGGCTTTTCCAGCACCACTTCCACTTGGTTGTACATCGCCGTGTTGTGCGGGGAAGTCAATGTGACGGAGACCAATTGGTTCCGATTTATCCCATAAAAAAACAATGTACAACCAACTATTATAACTAAAACACCTATCAAACGCTTCATAAATCACCTTTTTAATTCATTTCCAAAAACACGCCTATGATCCGAAAAAATGACGCCGTCATTCGCTTCAATTATAACTATGTTTTCCCTCATCCATAGGCATTAAATTTCTACTTCTTCACATAAATCCGCCGCAGCCTGGCACAAGGCACGGACTACGGCAGAAGTCATATTATGTATCCAAACAATTATTGCGGAATACGATCCGGATTAGCAGCTTCCATATACGTATTCAATTGGGCATCGTTCAACGGATATGGGAAGTAATGATACTTCTCGCTAATGACTGGAGGACTCGGCATATCCAACGTTTGCAGATAGCGGTTCATCGTCTCGTCATATTTGCCGAAGCGGATCAAATCGGCACGACGCTGGAACTCGAATACCAATTCCCAACCGCGTTCGTTCAAGATGGCTTGATTCATCTCTTCCGTGCTGGCTGGAACCGGGAATTCGGCGCTCGAACCATACTCTGGCGCACCGGCACGCGCGCGGATCTCGTTCAGATAAGGAAGGGCAGCCGACGGGCCATTCAAGTTGTTCTCAATCTCGGCCTTGCAAAGGATGACATCCGAAAGGCGGAAGATAGAAATCGTACGGCCGTCGTAGTAAGCCTCCGATACCATATCATACGTATACTTCATCGTCGCTACATTGACGAGGAGCTTTGTCGTATCGTTAGGAGGAGCTACTTCGCCTTCGTCCGGCATCTTATAGAAGAAACCATAGTCTGATTTGTCATCGCGTGCATCTACACCCGTATAATCATAATAGAAGAATTGTTTACGCGGGTCGGCATCATTGTAGTTGCGCCAGAACGGAAGCGACACGGCATAATATTGCCAACGGTTCGGCACATCGGGATGGTCAGACGGACCAAAGTGGTTCGAGATTTCACCACCGTTGGTTCCTGATTCATGCAGGATACAGAAGATAAATTCCTTGTTGAACTTATTGTTTTCCGACCACACATTCTTGAAATCCGATTCCAATGCATACACGCCTTTATTGCGCAAATCCAATACCATATCGATATAAGTCTTGGCATTCGCGTAATCGTGGCTACGCAAATAAATCTTACCCAGCAATGTAGCGGCTGCACCTTTCGTAGCTCGCGCCAAATCTTGCCCTGTCCATTCTTCTGGTAAAATATTGATGCACTCTTGCAAATCCGTAATCATAAAATTATTGATTTCCTCGACCGTAGCCAACGGCATATCTTTAGCCGTCGAAGGATCAACCAATTCCGTAATCAAAGGCACAGGTCCCCATGCATCGGTCAAATCGCGATAGCACAATGCGCGAAGGAACTTGGCTTGCGCTTTTACCTGCTCGCGCTTCGTATCGTCCATATCCACGGCATCGATATTTTGCAACAAAACGTTGGCGTTCGATATCACTTGATACATACATTGCCAGTTCGTTTCAAAATACATATTATTGGCATCATACGTCATGTTGCTCATCTTCGTCGGGTCGCCCGCTGCCGTAGAATATCCCATATCGGTAGCATAATCCGTCAACATGATAAAGTGGCCGGCATAATACTTCCACGCATCGCCTGGATACGGATTCAAATCCGCGTAAAGTCCCACCAACGCCGCATCCACGTCGCTTTCCGTAGAATAGGCATTCTCGTTGGTCAAGTTACTATATAAAGTAGGTTCCAAATCGGTACAGCCTGAAAATCCAGTCGCAAGACCGGCGGCCATCACAAAACCCAGCAATACTCTTTTCATATATAGATATTGTTTTATAGATTCATAAACTTAGAAAGTAATATTCACACCGAATGTATAGGTACGCATACTCGGATATGAGTTGAAGTCCAAACCGGCACCGGCGTTAGCTGTCTGTTGCGAACCGCCTTGTTTAGCTTGTTCGTAAGCCTTCGTATCGGTTTCCGGATCCCAACCTGAATAACCTGTTACGGTAAATAAGTTTTCAGCAGAGAAGTACACGCGGCAAGAGCTGATGAACTTCTTGAACGGAATGGTGTAACCCAACGTCAAATTCTTTAAGCGCAAATAAGAAGCATCTTCTACAAAGTGGTCGTTGATGTATCCACCATATTGTGAATAGTAGAATCCATTACGCGGAATGTTGGTATTGGTATTCTCCGGAGTCCAACGGTTCAAAGCCTCTTCTGTACGGTTCCATTCGAGGTTCATGTTCGTCATGTTCAACAAATCGTTGCCCACCGAACCTTGGAAGAAGATAGAGAGGTCGAAGTTCTTCCATGCGAAGTTGTTGGTCAAACCAAAGATGAAGTCCGGACTTGCATGACCAATGATGGTACGGTCGTTCGAGTCGATAATACCGTCGCCATTCACATCTTCGAACTTCGGATCACCTGGCTTCGAGTTAGGTTGCGGCGCATAGGTTTCGCCCTGTTGTAATACACCAATATATTTATAACCATACAAAGATCCTAATTCTTCGCCTTCACGCACGATAGCATAATATTCTTCTGATACAGAACCCATCGGCTTAGAAGATCTAATAGGAATCTCTCCATTATCACCCAAATCCAATACTTTGTTCTTATTATAAGAAATATTAAACTTCGTATCCCATTGGAAATCGCCAGTCAAATTATGCGAAGTAAAGTCTATTTCAAAACCCTTATTGGAAATAGAACCTACATTGCTTTGTCCTGAAGTAAAACCTGTGTAATATGGCATTCTTACCGCCAACAACAAGTCATCGGTTTTCTTCCAATAGCCATCTAATGTAACAGAGATGCGGTTATCCAAGAAGCCCATATCCATACCGATATTCCACTGCTTTGTAGTTTCCCACTTCAAGTTCGGATTGGCTGCACTACTTTGGTTCATGTGTACACCGGCTGAGTTGGTAGCGCCATCGAATGTATAACGTGTATTTGCCATCAACGCATACGAAGCATAATCACCGATACGTTCATTACCCGTGACACCAAATCCGGCACGCACCTTCAAGTTGCTGAATACGCCCCAATTCTTGATGAAGTCCTCTTCGCTTGCACGCCAAGCCAACGAACCAGACGGGAATGTTCCCCAATGTTCGTTCGCACCGAAACGAGAAGAACCATCTCGACGAACCGTTACCGTAGCCAAATACTTATTATTATAGGTATAGTTCACACGGCCGAAGAATGAAATTAAGATATTCTCCGTCTTGTTGGATGCAATACTTGAAATCGTAGAAGCAGCTCCCATATTATTATAGGTAAACTGGTCTGTTGAGAAACCTTTTGCTTCTTGAGAACGATATTCGGATGTATACTTTTCATACGTGTAACCTACCATCGCACTAAAGTCGTGCACGTCGTTGAAGGTCTTCATATAATTGATAGTTCCTTCAAACAATTGACGTGTATCTGAAAAATCGTATGTTGTAGCAACACCGCCATCAATACCTCCTTGATAAGTAGATTTCGGCAAATAAGTTCCTTGGAACTGATGCAAGATTTCCACACCCACCGATGCTTTCGCCGTCAATCCTTCCAACGGACTGATTTCTACGAAAGCGGTACCGTTGAACTTATCATTCGTCTCGTCGTTCTGACGTTCCAACAAGTTGGCCAACGGGTTATCACCACGTCCGCCCGGAACCGTACCATACGAACCGTCGTCGTTGTAAGGTTTCACCGTCGGGTCGTAAGTCATAATACCATTCAATACGTTCGAAGAAACGATATTACCACTATATGCCTGGTAGTTGGATTGCTCGCGATGTGCGTACAACGAAGCGCCCGCCTTGATCCAATCCGTAATGGTCTGGTCTACGTTCACACGTCCAGAAATACGGTTGAAGTCTGTATTCTTCAAGACACCTTCCTGATTGTAGAAGCCCAAACTGGTCATCACCTTGGTCTTCTCCGTACCGCCTTGGAACGAAATCGTATGGTCATGTACGATACCTAATTGCGTACAAACGTCAATCCAGTCCGTATCTACATTCGATTCCAACTGAGACGGTGTATAGTTTCCGTACGGGTTTCCTTCCTGTCCTTCGATTTCCTGATACAACGCATTCTGCAAGTACATGTAATCCTTCGCGCTGATGAAGTTGAACGGATTCTGTACCTGCTGCACGCCGACGTATCCATTGTACGAAATCTTGTTCTCGCCCGCCTTACCGCGCTTGGTCGTAATCAACACGACGCCGTTCGCACCACGCGCTCCGTAGATGGCCGTTGCCGAGGCATCCTTCAGGATCTGCATGGATTCGATGTCGTTCGGGTTGATGTTCAAACCTTCTGTCGAGGGGAAACCGTCGACCACATAGAGCGGTTCGTTGGTCGAACTGATGGAGTTGCTACCACGCACACGCACCGAAATAGAACCACCCGGCGCTTTCGAAGTCTGTTGCACCTGCACACCGGCCGTCTTTCCTTGCAAAGCTTGCGCGGCATTCGAAACGGTACCACCTATCACCATATCGTCTGCCGAGACAGAAGAAACGGCTCCGGTCAAATCCCGTTTTTTCACATAACCATAACCGATGGCCACCACTTCGTCCAAACCGATGGCCTCCTCTTGCATGACCACATTGAGGGTCGTCTTGTTGGCACGGACTTCATGCGTCTTGAAACCGACGAACGAGAAAGAGAGCGTGCTACCTTCCGGCACACTGAGCGAATACTTTCCGTCGATGTCCGTGATCGTACCATTGGTGGTACCTTTTACTACTACGGCTGCACCAGTGATGGGTTCGCCGTTTGCATCTTTCACCACGCCCGTCACCGTGATCTGATTCTGCTGCACGATGGGCATGTCCGTTTTCATGGCTTTAGTCCCTGTAGCTGCGGAGGCCTGGTTTACCCCCCCCAATTGGGTTGCTAACATGCAGGCTAAAAGCACTTTAGAGTTCAATAAAGTCTTTGTATAATCCATACAATCCCAATTTTATAAGTAAATATTGTTTACTAAAAAACCTTCCCTACATTTTATAAAAAAGGTGAGCCTAACATCCGATAGACTCACCCTCTCTTTCCATGGCTTTCTAAACCGATGCGAAAGTATAAAGATTTCCTTAATTAAACAAACAATAAGTTACTAAAAAATGAGGTTCCTTTCACTTTTAACACTCAGGGTCCGATTTCACCGGCATCAAGCCCATCTTTTGCGCCCGTGAAAGCATAAATTGATAGGCGGCATCGTGCTCGTTGGGGATTATGCCATCGAGAATGGCGTTCTTAATCGCTTCTTTCAAGACGCCGACGGGGCGCGAGGGTTCGAGGCCGAAAGTACACATGATTTCTTCCCCCGTCACGGGCGGCTGGAAATTGCGGATGCGGTCCTTCTCTTCAATCTCGGCCAGTTTCGAGCGCACGATTTGGAAGTTCGCCAGGAAGCGGCGCACCTTGTCGGGGTTCTTGCTCGTGATGTCGGCCTCGCAAAGGAGCATGAGGTCGTCGATATCGTCGCCCGCGTCGAAGAGGAGCCGGCGGATGGCGGAATCGGTCACCTCCTCGTCGGAAAGGACGATGGGGCGCATGTGCAAATCGACCAGCTTCTGCACGTACTTCATCTTCTCGTTCATCGGGAGCTTCATCTTGCGGAAAATATTCGGCACCATCTTCGCCCCGATGAAGTTGTGGTTGTGGAATGTCCAGCCCAGGCGCGCGTCGAAGCGTTTCGTGGCAGGCTTGCCGATGTCGTGGAAAAGGGCCGCCCAGCGGAGCCAGAGGTTGTCGGTCGTGCGGCTCAGGCGGTCGAGTACCATCAGCGTGTGGGCGAAATTGTCTTTATGCCCGATGCCTTCGCGCGTCTCAATACCCTTCAGGGCACAGAGCTCGGGGAAGATCAGAGGAAGCAACCCGCTGGCGTCGAGGAGCTTGAAACCGACAGAGGGTTTGGGCGAAAGGACAATCTTGTTCAATTCGTCCGCGATGCGCTCTTTGGAAATGATCTCGATGCGCTGGCGGTTGCGGATGATGGCGTCGAACGTGAGCGGGTCGATAAAGAAGCCCAGCTGCGTGGCGAAACGGATGGCGCGCATCATGCGGAGCGGGTCGTCGCTGAAGGTGATGTCCGGGTCGAGCGGCGTGCGGATGGTCAGCTCCTCCATGTCGTCCAGTCCGCCGAACGGGTCGACCAATTCGCCATAGCGCGCCTTGTTCAAACATAACGCCAAGGCATTGATGGTAAAATCGCGGCGGTTCTGGTCGTCTTCGAGCGTCCCGTCCTCCACGATTGGCTTGCGCGAATCGTGGCTATAGGATTCACGCCGGGCACCGACAAATTCCAGTTCCAGGTCGCCACACTTCACTTGCGCCGTCCCGAAGTTCTTGAAAACCGCAAGTTGCGCCCGCCGCCCGAGCTTCGCCGCCACCTGTTTGGCCAGCTCGATGCCGCTCCCGACCACCACGATGTCAATGTCTTTCGACGGGCGGTTCAGGAAAATGTCCCGCACATAGCCGCCAATCACATACGTTTCCACACCCATCTCGTCCGCCGCCTCCGACACTAACCGGAAAGGCCGCGCACTAATATGCTCCAATATTTCTTCTTCGCTTATATACATTATTTATATTGTAACTGATTCAACAAAAAGCGGCACAAAGATACGGACAGATTCGCGGATTTCAAAATAGAAGGAAGAAGGTTTCTAAACCTTTTAGAAAGTATCGCTGGTACCAGCGAAAGTTTCGGAACACTTCCGAAAGTCCCGCTGGTACCAGCGAAGGTTTCGGAACACTTCCGAAAGTCCCAATTGGAACCAGCGAAGGTTTCGGAACACTTCCGAAAGTCCCAACTGGAACCAACGAAGGTTTCGGAACACTTCCGAAAGTATCCGAAGATTAGTTCTTAGTTAAATGCAGCGAAAGTTCGAGCGCCGTCGTGCTGTCCAGGATTTCGGGCAACTTTTCCAAGATCGGCGTCACGATACTTTGGTAATCTTCGGGAATGAGGCCCTCGATCTTCTCTAAAACGAAGTCGATGGTGAGGAGGTTCAGGATCGCCTTGGTCTCTTCGGTGCCGAGCGTGAGCGTCAACGCGTTTCCATCGGCACTATACGTCAAGGGAATGCCTTCCGAGAGATAATCTACCAACCCCTGGAGCAGCGAGAGGAGCGACGAGATGTCGGCGCGGGTCGACTGGGCCGTGGCGATGATCTGCGTCACGTTGAGCTGCAAGTACATGCGCCCGTCCATGACGTAATACATCGCGAGATTGAGCGGCGAAGTCTGCCACGTGTCCGTGCCGCTCTTCTTATACGTCACCGAAATGTTCCCGTCTGCACCAAACGTAAACGACTGCACCTTTTGTGAAAGCATTGAGGGAAGAAGCATATTTGCTATCGAAGTAATTTGCTGCACTTCAGTTTGATATTCACCTTCTGCTATCCAATTGATGGATGCGCCTTTCGAGCAGTTCCACGTGCCGACCAGGTCGTTCTCCGGCATCACGACGTCTAACGTGAGCGTCAGGCGCTCGGCCGAGGCTTCGCCGCTATAGGTCAAGGTGCGGCCATACTGCGTGTCCGTCCCGGAGAACGTGTAGGTCGAACCGTCCTCGCTGAGCGTGAGCGGCACGTTCGAGATCGTCGTAATCACCTCGCCCGGAACGACGCCTGGCGCCAACCCGGCCACCTCCGGAATGCTCTCGGAAGGGAACAATAGACTGAGGTCCAGCGTCCCGTTGAGTGTGAGCGTCGCCTTCTCGCCATCATACGTATGGAACGTGACCTGTTTGCCCAGCATCTCGTTTCCGCCATACGTAAGCGTCAAGTTATCACCACTGAACGTCTCGTTCGCCCCTTTGCCTACGCCGGGCAAATCCTCCTCGCAGGAGGCAAATAAACCCAAGAAGCCAACGAGCGACCAAATCAAAAACAAATTCTTTTTCATATCCATCTTCTTTTATGATTCAACAAAAAGAGCTTACTCCCTATCACAGGGAATAAGCTCCAACATTAATCTCAAATTATTTCAACATGAAAACATTTATCAACGAACAAATTTAACGACTTCGCGATCGCCGTTCTGGTCTACCGCGATGACGTAAATACCCTTCGGCAAGTTGGCCGTCGAGATGGTCTCATCACCCGAAACCACGCCGCGAGCTACCGTCGAGCCCGTCATGCTGACAATCTGATAGTCGGCACGCTCTGCGTTCAAAACGCGTACGCCGTTGTCTGTCGGGATGATGCGGATGGCGGCTGCTTCTTCTGCGATTTCTTCGTTAGCTGTGATGATATCTGCAGCATTCGAAGTGAAGTAAGCAGTGCCATAAGTTGTTTCACCATTGATTACATCTACCGTAATCACTTTGCTTGTCAAGTCAGCTGTTGCGCGAACGGTGTAAGTAGCAGTAGCTTCGCCATCTTTATAAGTAGTAATGTCTACATCCGCGATAGCTTCTGTCCCTGCTGTATAAGGAGAAACTGTGATATCAACTACTGGAGTAGCATCTTCTGCTGTTGTAGCATCCTTATTACCAGTTTGAGCAATACTCAACTCATACCAAGTAGCTTCACCATCTTCAGCCAATTGTGTTACAACACGATTAACAACACTCTTTACTGCTGCTTCAGGAGTCGTTGGGATAGAAGGAGTGTTATCCGTCATTGTAATGAAAGTCTTATTCGTCAAAGTCGAATCTGTTTTTGCTTCACTTCCATATTTCCAATTATCTACAACCAAAGAAGAAACAGTTGATGCCGAACTTTCTGTTTTTGTCATATCCAAATACAATACCGAATAAGTGACAGCATTATCTTTATAGCCTGTTACATCAATCTGCTCTACTGGCATCATTGTGTTCAACATATTCAAATGAACTACAGCATTTCCCACCGGAACTAAAGTACCTGTTATATTTTCAGGAATAGCATATAATGTTGCAGGAATTGTACCTGTAGCTAATCCACTTAAACCAACTGTAATTTGGTAATCCGAATTAATTGTAGCAGGAACTGAAGAACCTGCGAAACCAGCAATAAGGCTTGCTAAATCTCTCAATCCATCTTTAATATCTACATTTGCAACCAAATCTGTTGCTTCATTTTGCTCCAAAGTACAACCCAACAAG
This sequence comes from uncultured Parabacteroides sp., assembly GCA_944325335.1. Lineage (GTDB taxonomy): Bacteria > Bacteroidota > Bacteroidia > Bacteroidales > Tannerellaceae > Parabacteroides. The sequence continues at coordinate 86,937 of CALUZR010000006.1, forward strand.
TCAAAATTCATCATGCCATTCAAGGCAGATACACTAACATTTACATCAATTAATTTAGTACTTCCTTCCGGAGATTCAAAATTAACAGAAGCAACAGATGCTCCTGTTTCTCCTTTCACATTGATCGTTTGTGGCAAATCAACTGTAATTGGATGTGATCCTACAGTAAAGATTGGCAACGTCTTTGTCTCATAACCTTCAAATGTAATTGTAACTTCATTACCAATCATAGCACCTACGACAGGAATACTTGCAGCATCTACCCCCAACGACGTTAAGCTAACCACCACGCTATCCGGATGAACCGTCATTGGATCCGTAGCAGCCGCCCGCAAACTACTCGATTCCAATACCGGGATACCGGCAAATGTATTGCTCAGTTGCGGATTAGCCCACCCCAAAATATCAATGCCTGCTTGTTCTTTGATTTGTTCAAATACGACGGGCAAGACTTCCTTCTTGAAAGCCTCTTTCTGCGCTTCGGTCAGTTGTGTCTGCTGAGCCGAAAGCGTGCTTAACGGAGCAGCCATGCAAAGGGCTGCCATAACAGATGTAAAAAGTTTTCTCATACTCATTCTCATTTTTAGTTAGTAATTCGTTTTTACGCCGCTAATATAACACTTTCCTGCGTTGAGTGTTCTATTTATTGGATTTTTAACCTAAAAAGGCAGTTTTCAGCCGATTTTGTGTCCTATTTTTTATGCGTCATGATATCGAGCACCACTTTGTCGGTTGTCTCCATGCCTTTCGAGCCGATAGACGTCAGGTTGTAGATGGATTGGTCTACGTCCTCGTCGATAATGCCCTCGACCGACGTCACCACCTTGTTCTCCATCGCCATCATGGCCGAGAGCATCGCGGTCGATACGCCACTCGCCACCTTCATGGCGCAACTCGGTTTCGCGCCGTCGCAGATCATGCCGGTGATATTCCCGATCATATTCTTAATAGCGTAGGTGATTTGCGTCTTACTTCCGCTCATCAGCCACGTGATGCCGCAACTGGCGCCCGTTGCCGCTACGACGCACCCACAGAGTGCCGACAAGCGGCCGAGGCTTTGCTTCACATAGATAACCATCAGGTGGCTCAGCATCAAAGCCCGGATGAGTTGTTCTTCCGAGGCGTGGATGTCTTGCGCAAAGGAAACGACCGGAAGGGTGGCGGCGATGCCTTGGTTTCCGCTTCCTGAGTTGCTCATGACCGGAATCATGGCGCCGTCCATCCGGGCATCGCATGCGGCGGCGGTCAGCATCAACATGTGGGTGTAAGGAGAATCGCCCAAGTATTTATGTCCATAGGGACCGGAAATCGTCTTGCCCACTTCGTGTCCGAACGTTCCTTTTACCGATTCCTTCGCTGCATGCTCGTTGAGTTTGGCCGTATCGAGGATAAAGCGGATCTCGTCGAGCGGCGTCGTCATCGCGAACTCGTAGACTAAATCAAACGAGAGCTTCAGTTCCTCGTCTTCCGCCTCTTTGCCCGTCTTTAACGAGGCCCGTTCGTCGAGCAGCACCTGGCCGTCTTTCGCTTCATAAACAAAATGCGTATGCTCACGAGCAATGATGGCGGTCGCTTCGTGGCCTTTTGCCTGACATACGACTTCAATATACAGCTTGTCGACTTGCTCCTTTAAACCGATTTGAATCTGGCCGGCCGCTATCATCGCTTTCCCGGCTTCTAAGGCTTCGGGCGTCACGTCGCGCAGGACTTCCAATTCGTAGGCAGACTTGCCAATCAACGTCCCCAAGGCAATAGCAATCGGCAAACCCACCATGCCTGTGCCCGGAATCCCCACGCCCATCGCGTTCTTCAGAATATTTGCACTCAGCAATACGGTGATTTTATCGGGTTTTTCGCCCAGCAACTCTGCCGCACGCGCCGCCGCCAGAGCCACGGCAATTGGCTCCGTGCAACCAATGGCGGGAATGACTTCCTGATGTATCAGGCATAAAATCTGTTTCTTTGTTATCTCGTCCATTTTTTCTATCTTTTTAAACATGTGCAAAAATACGAAATTAAATGAAGAATTAAGAATGAAGAATGAAGAATTACTTGTTTGTCCTTTTTCGGGCATTGTGCAATAAAGGAAATCGACTGCCGTTTTTCTTATATTCTATAGTTATAAAAGGAAATGAACATAACTGACATTCGTCTCATTCACGCCGAGAAAAAAAGATTTCTCGCCTTGCTTTTGCTGGCTGATGAACAGGAATCGATGATAGACCGCTATCTGGAACGGGGCGATCTTTTCGTTTGGTTTGAAACGCCGGAACGTCCTGCGGCAGTGGCGGTCATGACGACCATGGATCGTCCGGGTGTCTACGAATTGAAGAACCTCGCTGTCCGTCCCGACCTCCAAGGGAAAGGATACGGCAAGGCGTTTATCCGTTTTCTCTGGTCGCATTATGCCGATGCCAAGGAAATTTGGGTCGGGACAGGCGACAGCCCTTCTACCCGACCCTTTTATGAACGCTGCGGCTTCCGTTATTCGCATCGGATTGCCGGTTTCTTTACCCAACATTATGACCATCCCATTGTGGAGGCAGGCGTTTTGCTGGAAGACATGATTTACCTCGTGCAAAGGCGTCCTAATCTGAAGTAAGGACGAATAGCCACTTTTTTCTATCTGTCTGCCTATCGCATTCCGAAAATATCCCTTATATTTGCACGAATCTAAAAAAGATATCCTTATGAACGATGTAATTAAACTGGATAAGATAGAGCAATACAACGAGTTGTTTGGATTGGAAACGTTCCATCCGCTCGTGGCGGTGGTCGACTTGAAAGACGCGACGCGTTTTCCCACGCATTTTACGATGAATTATGGCCTTTACGCGCTCTTTTTGAAAGATGTAAAGTGTGGAGACATCCGCTATGGCAAACAAACTTATGACTACCAGGAAGGAACGGTGACGAGCTTCGCGCCAGGACAAATAACGGAGGTGGAACTTTTCCCCGATGTCAAGCCCCAAGCGCGCGGACTGTTGTTTCATCCGGACTTTATCAAGGGAACGACATTGGGAAAAGAAATCAAACAGTATGGATTCTTCTCTTACGCCTCGTCGGAAGCGCTGCACCTTTCGGAAGAAGAGAAGGAAATCTTTGTGGATTGCCTTGCGAAAATCCAAACGGAATTAATGCGGCCCATCGACGGCCACACCCGCCGGCTCGTCGTGCGCAACATCGAGCTCCTGCTTGATTATTGCATGCGTTTCTATGACCGCCAATTCATCACCCGCGCCAAAGCAAACCGAGACATATTGACCCGTTTCGAAGCGTTGCTCGACGAATACTTCCAAGACCGGAAAGCGCAGGAGAATGGCCTCCCGACCGTCCGCTACTTTGCCGACAAGGTTTGCCTTTCGCCCAATTACTTTGGAGATTTAGTTAAAAAGGAAACGGGCAAAACGGCACAGGAATACATTCAGAACCGCCTTATCGACCAGGCAAAAGAAATGATCCTGGGCACGGGCATGACGGTCTCCCAAATCGCATACGAGCTTGGTTTTCAATATTCCCAACACTTCAACCGCGTCTTTAAAAAGAACATGGGATGCACGCCCAATGAATACAGAAGACAACAAAACTAACGAAAGATAAAGATGAACATCCGATTAGACGTACATACGCATACGATTGCCAGCGGCCATGCCTTCAGCACCTTGCAGGAAATGGCGCAAGCCGCAGCCGAGAAAGGTCTTGAAATCTTAGGCATCACAGAACATGCGCCCGGCATTCCGGGCACATGCGACCCGATTTATTTCCGGAACCTGCATGTCGTTCCCCGCCAACTATACGGGGTGCAACTAATGCTGGGTGCCGAATTAAATATCCTGGATTACGATGGGAATATCGACCTCTCCGAATTCTATTGGGAAAAGATGGACTTGCGCATTGCCGGCATCCATTCGCTTTGCTATACGCCGGGAACGGTCGAACAAAATACAGCGGCGATGATTGGAGCCATCCGGCATCCATATGTCCAAATCATCAGTCATCCGGGCGACGGGACAGCGGAATTGCTTTTCGAACCTATCGTGCAAGCGGCCAAAGAGGCACACACGATTTTGGAAATCAACAACAGCTCGCTGAATCCCGTCCGCTACAAAGAGAAAGCGCGCACCAACAACCTGGAGCTGCTCCGCCTCTGCAAACAATACGACATGCCCGTCATCTTAGGCAGCGATGCGCACATCTCGTTTGCCATTGCGGATTACAGTTACATTTACGAATTGCTCCAAGAGACGGAATTTCCTGAAGCCTTAATCCTGAACGACAAACCGGAACTCTTCTTAAAGAGCTTGAAACAGGCATAAATAAACGCAGAAACACCGAGACACGGAGAATAATAAATAAAAACTCCATGTCTCGGTGCCTCTATGTTCAAATCACGATTTACTTCAACAACTTCTCAGCCGCCGGGTCTCCCAACTCTTTTGCCTTTAGGAAATCGGCTTGGGCTTTTTCGGGTTGGTTTGTCCGCTGATAACAGATACCGCGCAAACGATAGCAAGCGGCAAACTCAGGCGCCAAGGCCAGGGCTTTCTCGATACTCTGCATCGCTTCCGGATATTTCTCCAAACGGATATAAATCGAAGCCTCCTCGGCGGGATAGATGGGCTGCTCAGGCGCAAACGAGATGGCTTGCCGGATATCTGCCAACGCGCCTTCGAAGTCCTCCAAGCGGAACTTCGCTTGCTCGCGATAATAATAGAAATTATCATCCACGCGTCCACCAACCACTTTATAATAAAGGTCATAATCCGCCACCGCCTCTGCATACTGACGCAAGCGGAGCCGCCAATCGATCCGGTCGAGAATATAAGGAGCCGCCTCCTCACGCACGGGGTCGCCGCAGCAAGCCACGGCGCTATCCAGCAATTGGATAATCTCGCCCATATTGAATCCAGGCTGTGCGGCTTTTGTCTTGGCTGCCATATACCACGAATTACCGTTTGCTGCATCACTTTGGTTCACAATCATATATTCATTGTAGGCAGAGGCATAATCGCCTTTCGCCAGATACATATCGGCTTGGAGCTGATGATAAATCGGACGATCCTCCTCTTTCAGCGTTTCCGTCAGCAAGACTTGCGCCCAGTTGGCATTCCATTGCGGATTTTGAAGCGTCGAATCGGACAAGGCAATTTGGTAAACCAATTGCGCCTTGGCGAACATCGCCTCGCTTTTCCGTTCCGCCAGTTCGATCGCACGGTCTAAATCATCCGTCGCGCGGCGGAGGCAATCGTCGACATCCTTTCCCAATTCGCCGCGATGCTGGGCATAATAAGTTCCTCTTCGCAAATAACTTTCCGACCAATCGGGGAAAGTCGCCACGAAATCATTCAATGTCTCAAGGAATGTCTTCGCATCTTGCGTATTCTCGATAATATATGTCGCGACACGAGCCTGCTCGCGGTCGGCCGGCCAAGCTTTCCGGATCCCGATATTAGTATAAGTCTCGCTAAACGCAGCCGTCGAACTGATTTGCAGGCTATTTGCATACGCAGCCGAGACGGCATACGAGCAGTCGTTCTTTCCCGATGCATCCTCTTGGGCCAGCCCAAATACTTTTCCATCCGCATTTAATACGGGCGCATTTGGCCAATCCATTTCCAACGGGAAAGAGAGCTTGTAATAATGGTAAGCATCTTTCAGCTTTGATGCCTCCTCCACTTTCCCGTTCCCAAATGCTTTAACCTTTCCGCCGCCTTCTACAAAGGGCATGAGGTACGCCTCTTCTCCCACCGCCAGCGGGGCATCAGCCAATTCCAGGCAATCTACCTTTTTGCCAACGCGCGCCTGCAGGCGGATGACATCATACAATTCATCGGCCGCCAGCACGCGGTCTATTGGATAGTTCTTCCCATCACTTGTCGTCACGACAGCCTTCTGGGCGTCTTTAAAAAGGGTATAGGAAGAAAGCAGCTTGCCATCTTCGCTGACGAAGAAACCAGTGCCCTTGTGGAGCGTCGTCCCGTCTGCCTTGTAAGTCGTGATGGTCACTACCGCTTTTTTCTGTTTGTCCATCCATTTTGGCGCCTTTGCTTGCGCAAAAGCACATAAGTAAAAGCAACTGATGCCAATTATAAATAAAAATTTCTTCATTATCATTTTTACATTTTACAATTAAAGATTCTCTTCTTCATGTTTACTTCCGGCTGTGCGCAGGATGAAAGTTGTGGCGCCAAGGGTTATGACGTCGCCGTCTTCCAAGCGGACAGTCTCCCGGTCACCCAGCAGTTCATTTCGGAGGAAAGTTCCCGTCAAGCTGGGGAAATCGCGCAAGAAATAATCCAATCCGCCTTCCTTGTTTTCTTTTACGGTGATGACGCAATGCTTCCGCCCCATGCTCGGGTCGCTGGTGATGATTTCCACATTCACGCCATCCGTGTCCTTGTTCCGCCGCCCGACGACGTTCTCGCCCATTGCCAACGGCAATTCCTGTTTAAATGCAAATGCGTTTTCAATCACCACAATCGAGCCGCACGAGAAATCCGCCTCACGCACCTCCTTTTCTTCTCCTGTTTTATTCCGGACCACTTTCCGTCCTATTTTTATTTTGAATTGCGAAGCGCATGCGGGACAGACCATCGGAACGACCTGGCCGTCCTCATATTTCTTTTCGTCGAATGTGATCTGATGGTCACATTTAGGGCAAAATACTCGTTTCATTTCTATTTCGGATTAATAAACGCGCAAAGATATAAAATTTTCCACATTTCCAGGTCTTAAAACCAATTTTCCGAAGCCACGCTTGAGGCGCAACCTCGGAAAATCTCCGTCCGCATCTTCCTTTAATAGAAAAGTGAAAGTCCGGCTGAGAGTGCATGAAACTCGGGGCCGAAATCCGTATTCAGCACATGGCAAGGCGAATATTTCACATACACACCCAAGGCTTTCCACGTCAGTTGCCCCTGCAAGTGGATCGTGACAGGGTTGGGATGGATATTCTTATCGAACGCCTCCTGTTTCGTGCCGTCCGCTTCCTTGTATTTCGTCTTGAGGCTGGCATACGTATTAAAATAGATGACCGGACCGAGCTTGAAGCTCACATCTTTATTGAAATCATAACCCCACATGAGCGGAATGGTCCAGCTAAAAAGCTTGATCCGAGAAAATTGGATATCTACGCCATCCGGATAACCGTCCAGCACGATGTTCTCGTCTTGCTTGATAAATCGATTCCGTCCATTCATCCGGAAATTGCGCCACGCAACACCCGCTCCCAATTGAAACGAATGCCCGTTGCCCCAAGGATAATACACATAATTCAGCAAATGGTCGGCCACGATTTCGAACGACGCACCCATGTTGACATTCAGTCGAGACGGCGCACCGAGCGCCGTACTAAGTCCGAACGCCACGCCTCCCACTTCGAAACGATCACGCGCGGCCCGTTTCTTTTTAAAAGGGAAATTGAAATCCACATTCGCCAGCTTCTCTCGCGTGACGGAAGAAGCCTCGGCATCCAACGCCGTGGTGCGCGAGAAATGATAGGCTGGATTTTCGGCGCTTCCCTCTATTTCGATGGATTGTTCCCGCTCGCTTGTGATAATCGTCACCCGCCCCGGGCGATTCACTTGTACTGTATCTGTCTGTGCATTCCCATTGCACACGGCCCAAAGGCCTAAGACTGCCA